>JAYWAQ010000236.1:0-15870 GCA_043782305.1 Burkholderiales bacterium | reverse complement strand
GCGAACTTTCGCTCGACGCGATCAACGTCGGGCTGGAGTTCGCGCGGTGGTTTGACGAAGAATCCCTACGCGCTGGATCGCAACACCAGCGGCTCCAGCTCGGGCTCGGGCGCGGCCATCGCAGCGAGCCTCGCAGCGGTCGCGGTGGGCACCGAGACCGACGGCTCCATCGTGTCGCCCGCGCAGGCGAACGGCATTGTCGGCTTCAAACCGACACTGGGCCTGATCAGCCGCGACGGCATTGTGCCGATTGCGCATTCGCAGGACACCTCTGGGCCGATGGCGCGGACCGTCGCGGACGCCGCAGCACTGCTCAGCGTGCTTGCGGGCGCGGATGCGCGCGATGGCGTCACGAAAGAAGCCGCATCGCGTGCGACTGATTACTCAAAATTTCTGGATCGTGACGGGCTAAAAGGCAAGCGCATCGGTGTCGTGCGCGGCCAGTTTGGCGGAAAGAACGATCTCGCGTCGGCCGTCGTTGAAAAAGCGCTAGACGTGCTGAAAGCGCGGGGCGCAACACTCATCGACCTACCCGAGCTACCGAACGCCAGCAAATACGGGCAGAGCGAATACGACGTGCTGCTCTACGAATTCAAGGCGGACATGGCCGCCTACCTGGCTGAGTTCGCGCCGAATTTGCCGATCAAGTCGCTCGCCGACATCATCACGTTTAACGAGAAAAATCGTGACCGTGTGATGCCGTACTTCGCGCAGGAGCACATGGCCCGTGCAGCCGCAAAATGCGGACTTGACAGCAAGGAATACCTTGACGCACTTGCCAACAACCTCAAGTTCTCGCGCGAAGAAGGCATCGACAAAGCTTTGCAGGACAGCCAGCTTGATGCGCTCGTCGCGCCTAGCGGCAGCCCGGCATGGCTCACGGATTTCATTCGTGGCGACAACAGCGGTGGCGGTTTCTCGTCGCCAGCTGCAGTCGCGGGCTATCCGCACATTACGGTGCCCGCTGGCTTCGTCAGCGGCTTGCCGGTCGGGATTTCGTTCGTGGGCACCGCGTGGAGCGAACCGAAGTTGATCGCGATGGCGTATGCGTTTGAGCAAGCGTCGAAGCATCGGCGCGCGCCGGGATATTTGAAGTCAGCGATGGGTTAAGGATCGCAGGCGTTAGGCGTACAACTTTAGCGTCAAAGCGCCGATACATAGGGGCTGAGTGTCGTTTTATGCATAAGTCAATTAGTCAAAAAAATGAACTCTAGCCCCTGTGCAATGGAGCGCTGATGAAAAAGCTGCTGGCGCATCAAACGTTGTGATGCGGTCGCCAAAGGGCAATCCACTGACGGCACTGGAACGATAAATGCATGTTTGTGCGGCGCACCAATTGCGGTGCAAGCCCGCCTAAAACTCCGCATCAAGCTCGTCAATTTCCTCCGGCTCGAGCTTGGCTGCGGCGACCCATTCAGCCATCGCCGGGAGCGCCATGATCGCTTTGCAGTACGCGGCGCTCGCTTTGTCGAGTGTGATGTCGTAGGTCAAAAATCGCGTGACAACCGGCGCGTACATCGCGTCGGCTGCGCACGGTTTTTCGCCGAACAGAAACGGCCCGCCATAGGTTTTGAAGCACAGCGCCCAGATTTCGATGATGCGGTCAATATCGGCCTGTGCCCGCGACCAGACTTTGTATTTCGGAAATTTGCCTTTGATATTCATCGGCAACGCGGAGCGCAGTGACGTGAATCCGGAATGCATCTCGCCACAAATCGCGCGGCAATGGGCGCGGGCTTTGGCGTCCGCTGGCAAGAGTCCCGCCTTCGGTTTCACTTCGTTCAAATATTCGCCGATGGCGAGTGTGTCCCACACTTTGATGCCGTCGTGCAGGAGCGAAGGCACGACCATGGTCGGCGACAGCAGCAGCATCTCGGCCTTCATGTCCGGGTCGTCGGGCGGCACAATGTTCTCGGCGAAATCGAGTCCGGAGAACTTGGCGAGCAACCAGCCGCGCAGCGCCCATGCGCCGTAGTTTTTGCTGCTAATCTTCAGCACTGCCTCCGCTGTCGCTTTTGCGGCCTTGGGCTTCACAGCGGTAACCGCAGCCTTCGAAACGGGTTTCGAAACGGCCTTTGTCTTGGGCTTGGCGACGACCTTGGTACCCGCTTTGGCTTGCGGCTTGGCGGGAGTTTTGGCAGGGGCTTTGGCCATAGGAACCTCGGAGGATTGAAACCCATTGCAGCAAGCGACGTGCCATCGCGCTGTGAACGCAGCATTGGCCCGCAACTTGCTTGTCCAAAACACCCCTTTCACTGTCCGGCCACCCATGATGTATCAGGCTTTTCAAAACCAATCCGATCTCATGTCGCCACTGCGCTACCTCGCCTCGCACACCAGTTACGTGTTGGGTCTGCGCCATCCGGCGGGCTCGCCGATGCGCAAACTCGCCGGCGCGAATGAGGTTTTCTCGCGCATGAAACTCACGCATATGCGGCCAGCGTACCGCATCGACAGCGTTCAGGTGGCCGGCGAGACGACGCCAGTCGTTGAGGAAAAACTTCTGAGCCTGCCGTTCGGCACATTGCTGCACTTCAACAAGTCGTTGCCAGCGGGCGTACCTGCGCATCCGCCCGTGTTGCTTGTTGCGCCCTTGTCCGGCCACTTCGCGACGCTGCTGCGCGAAACCGCGCGCACGCTGTTGCAGGATCATGATGTGTACATCACCGACTGGCACAACGGGCGCGACGGTTCGTTGCAGCACGGTGCTTTTTCGCTCGATGACTACATCGAATACATGATGCTGTTTCTGGAGGCGATTGGGTCGGGTGCGCATGTCGTGGCCGTATGTCAGCCTTGTGTGGCGGCGCTCGCCGCAGTGGCGATCATGGCTGAGGACGACAATCCGGCGCAGCCCCGAAGCCTTACGCTGATGGCGAGTCCTGTGGATTGCCGCGTCAACCCAAGCGCGGTAAACGAGTTGGCCGTGAGCAAGCCGATTTCGTGGTTCGAGAAAAACCTGATCAGCCGCGTGCCTATGCCACATGCGGGCCATGGACGTCGCGTGTATCCGGGCTTCGTGCAGCTCGCGGCGTTTATGAGCATGAACCCTGAGCGACACAAAAAATCATTCCGCGACATGTATCAATTCCTGGTCAATGATGAGATCGACAAAGCCGACACGATTCGTACGTTCTACGACGAATATCTCGCCGTGAATGACCTGCCCGCTGAGTTCTATCTGGAGACCGTGGAGAAGGTGTTTCAGACCTACGATCTGGCGAAAGGCGAGCTCATGTATCGTGGACGCCTGGTCAACCCCTCGGCCATTCGGCGCACAGCGCTGATGACCGTGGAAGGCGAGCGCGATGACATCTGCTCCATCGGGCAGACCATGGCGGCGCAAGAGCTGGCCAGCAGCGTGAAGCCGTTCCGTCGCGTGCATCACATCCACATGGGCGTTGGCCACTACGGCGTCTTCAGCGGCAGCAAGTGGAACCAGCAGATTTATCCGCGCGTTCGCGAGATGATTTACGCGAACGCGGCTTAACTCAGTGCAACGGCGCTACTTCACCTGCGCCCAGTCACCATGGTCGCGCACACGCCAGTTCTTGTCATTGAGCAGTACGGTCGCAATGCCGCGCTGACGACGACCGTTGAGATCAGCCTCAAACACGACGAGTGCGGTTGCGCCGTCGACCGAGCCGCCGAGCACCTTGCAACGCTGCGGCGCGGTATGGTTACTGTCGCGCCGCAACGCCCAGTCGCGTTCAACGACTTGTTGCACGGTTTGCGGCTGTCCGACGATGCGACTACGCTCGGCGACTTCCTCGTCCGTGGGCAATCGCTTGGTGCGTTGCAGACGCTTGAAATAGCTGTGCGAGTCTTTCTCAAGTTCGAAACCTTTGCAATAGGCAAGCACCGCCCGGCCTGGCGCATTGCCGTTGGCCGGTAAACGCTTGCCACGTTTGGCGTATTCCGGGAGCTCCACGGGAGGCGTCGCTTTGGCCGGAGCGACAGGATCGGGCGCGACTTGCGGCGGCGGCGGAGTGGGAATCACCGGCAGCGCGGGTGGCGGCGTCGGAGCCGCTGCGGGGGCTGCTGTGACGGGCGCGGCGGTACTCGCTTCCGGCGGGGCAACGGCGGGCGTGGTGCAGGCCGACAGCAGCGTCACCGCCAGCATCAAGAACCCTCCCGCGGCGCCAGCGATCCTTGCTGTCGATCCTGCCGCAAGCGCAGTCAAGCGTAGAAACGAGCGGGATTTTTTAGTCATGCACTGAGCGGCTGGACATTGGTGCGGCAAACAGTAGGAAGCATATGCCAAGGACATGGCGTCAGCAAAAATTTCTACGCTCGCCAACCCCTTTCGCCGTGTGTTCGGGTGCTGTTATCGATTCGGCAGCAGCAACACGCGCTGTCCCTGGGTATGCGATGGCGCGGCGAACAGTGCGTCGATACCGGCCGCTGGCAACGACCTCGAAAACAGGTAACCCTGGCCCTCAGCGCAGCCCTGATCGATCAAATACGCTCGCTGTTCGGGATATTCGATGCCTTCAGCCACCACGCGCAATTTAAGGCTACGAGCGAGCGAAATAATCGCCCGGACAATGGCTGAATCCGTACCGTCGCTGGGCACCCCGATGACAAAGCCACGATCAAGTTTGACGCCATGTACCTGAAACTGCTTCAGATAGGCAAACGATGAATAGGCGACGCCGAGATCATCAAGCACCACGCGAGCGCCCAGACGATGCAGAGCCCGCAACACGCCCGGTGCCAGATCAAGCGATGCAACCAACGCGCTCTCGGTGATTTCGAGCTCCAGACTTTGCGCCGAAAAATCGTGCCGCTTGAGGATGTCGCGCAGCTGTTCGATAAAGGTCGCATCACGCAACTGCAGCGCGGAAACATTCAATGCGAGCGTGAGAGGGCGGCCGTATGTGGCTTGCCAGCGTGCCACATCTGCAACGGCAAGCTCAGCGACAATTTCGCCGATGGCACCGATCAGACCCACGTCCTCGGCAAGCGCGATGAACGCATCTGGCGTGATCAGACCGCGCGTCGGATGACGCCAGCGCACCAGCGCTTCCAGCCCCATCAATTCAGCGTCGACCAGCGACACCTGTGGCTGATAGAAAACCTCAAACTGGTCGGACGAAAGCGCCGCACGCAATTCTTCAACCAGCGAAATCCGGTCCTGCGCCACGACCGCGAGCGAGCTGTGAAACACGCGAAACGCGTCGCGCCGCGTTGCTTTCGCGTTCAGCATCGCCAGATCAGCGTAGCGCAACATCAGCTCAAAGGTGTCAGCGTGATCGGGAAACACGCAGACACCAACACTGGCGGTTACCGCGAATGCCATGTCGCCGATCTGTATGGGCGCCGACAGCGCCGCAACGATCCCGGCCGCAATGACAGCAGGTTCTGACGGAGTATCGCCACAGGGCAGCAGCATCGCAAACTCGTCGCCGCCAAGCCGCCCAACGATAGCACGCTCGGGCGCGCTGCCCTCCAGGCGGCTGCCGATCTCGCGCAGTACCTGATCGCCGATCGCATGGCCAACCGAGTCGTTGATTAATTTAAAGCGATCGAGATCGATGAAGTACAGCCCGGCACATCGGCCCGGTGTCGCACGAACCACTTCAAGTTCGGCCATTGCGGAGGCCTCGAATGCGCCCCGGTTTTTAAGACCAGTCAGCATGTCGATGGTGGCCAGAATCGTGAGCCGTTCTTCGGCGCGGCGAGCGTCCGTGACGTCGCGGAAATTGAGAATGATGCCGCGTACCGCCTCGTCCGTTAGCGCGTTATTGCCGACCGCTGCGAGGTATCGCCACGACCCGTCCACATGAAGAAAGCGCGACACCGTCTCGACACCAGAATTGATGCCAGCGACGACCAGCCCAAACTCATGTTCGTCTTTGCTGCGGTCGTCCGGATGGATCAAATCAAACACCCGCGTTCCGACCAGCTGATGCGGCTCGATGCCCAGCGTCGTTTTGCTGGCGGGACTGGCGTAGGTGATGATGCCGTCTCGATTGCAGACCACGGTGACGACCTGTGCTTTCTCGGTCATCGCGCGAAAGCGTCGCTCGGACGTGGCGATTTCCTGCTGTGCCGCGCGTTCGGCCGAGATGTCCTCGACCGTGCCTTCGTAATAAATCACCGCACCTGTGCTGTCGCGTACCGCATGCGCATGCTCACGAATCCAGATCGGTTCGCGCGTCTTGTGTTGATAAATCTCGGAAATGAAATCGGAGACAAAGCTCTTCGAGCGGACGAGCCGCATGAATTCATCGCGTCTTCCCGGATCAACGTACCACTCCGTCGCAATGTTGTTCACCGCTTTCAGCATTTCGGCTTCGGAGCTGTAGCCGTTGAGCTTCACCAGCGCAGCATTAGCCCGCAATTGCTTTCCTTCCGGCGTTGAACGGTATGCGCCAATCGGCAACAGATCAAAAAGCGACGAGAAATTGTCATCAGCCATGGTTGAGCGCATTGGGTCGGCCGCGCACGCGAAAAGACTTATAGCCAGATTCAGCGAGACGTTATCTGGAAGATCAGCACCTTAATTAGGCCCAAATTGCGAACCGGTGGCAACCCCCGCGAGCTGTGTGCAGCGCACCAATTACGGCTGAATTTCATAATCACAACATCGCGTGTGTTTCCCGTGCATGACAGCCGCTTCAGTTTCAACATACGCAGGATGATTTCTTTGCACGCTGGCGCGCTCGGACGTCGACGCTTGTTGGCGTCGCCTGGTCAGCTATTTTTGCCTGCGAAAACGAAAGTGTTCTTTGATGGCAGTCGTAAATTGCTTGCGTGAATGATCGGTTCTTTCAAGCAAACCGACCTTGCGCTCAACCGTATTGCCAGGGATATCGATGATTTTGAGCTGGCTGTCTCGCTGCCATTGCACGTTATCGAGCTTGGGCACAATCGACACGCCATAGCCTTGCCGTACGAGCGCCACGATTGTTTCGACGGAGTTGACCTCAAGTCCCTCGGTGACGACGACGCGCGCTCGCGAGAGCACACGCGTCACCAGATCGCCCGTCCACGTCGAGCGGTCGAATCGTAAAAATGGCGCGGTTCGCAAAATCTCAAATGCATCGTCAGTGAGCTCGAAGTTCGGCTCCGTTGGCACGATGAGCACCATGGGTTCCGCATAAAGCGAAGTCCATTTGAGGGCCGCCGGGAGCACACGCGGCGGCAGCGTCGTCACGGCCGCATCGAGTTCGCCGCGCTCAACGCGCGTCACGAAGTCGGCCGACAAGCCCGCGAAGAGTTTGATGTCCAGTGCAGGATAGTCGCGCTTCATCTGCCATAACGCTCCCGAAAAAGCGCCCATGAGCGCCGAAACCAGCGCGCCCATGACGACTGTTCCCGCAAGCCCATGCGTAGCGGCAGTCGAGAGCGCTTCATAGCGGCTCACCAGATCAAGTGCCGCGGGTACCATTTCACGGCCCTGAGTGTTGAGAATGATTGAGCGCCCAACACGATCAAACAGTTTGCGACCTATGTCTTCCTCTAGCGATCGCACTTGTAATCCCACCGCCGCCGGCGTGAGGCCGACCTCGCCTCCCGCTGCGGCGAAACTTCCAGTACGCGCAACCACAAGGAATGTTTTCAGTACACGGATCGATGGCATGGCGAAATCAAAAATCCAATTGCATATGTTTTCTTTCTTATGAAAGAACTATTAATCGCTTTTACTATGGGATTGACTCGCCGATAATGCAGCTATGTTGAATACTGAGACATTAAAAGTAAGCATTTGGCGCGGCGGCGCGGACGGTCAATTCGTCAGTTATGACGTGCCTCGCCTTGACAGTCAGACGGTGCTGGATGTGGTTACCTACGTGCAACGTACGATCGACCCCAGTTTGAGTTATCGCTTTTCGTGCCGCGTCGGCATGTGCGGCTCTTGCGCCATGACAGTCAACGGTGTCGCGCGCTGGACGTGTCGCACCCATGTGTCCAAAGTTACGGTGAATGGCGCGCTCGAGCTCGCGCCGCTGTCAAACTTGCCGGTCGTCAAAGACCTCGCGACGGACATGACCACTTTCTTTGACAAATGGGCCGGAGCAAAGGGTCAGTTTCGGGGCGAGCGTACTCGTCACGAGGACTTCGCAAACGTGCTGCCAGGCTCGGCTGCCCGTAAAGCCGCGGATGCTGGCATTGAATGCATCGGCTGCGGGGTCTGTTACGCGTCCTGCGACACCGTCACGTGGCGACCCGACTACCTCGGGCCTGCGGCACTCAATCGTGCTTGGACGCTTGTCAATGACGAGCGCGATGTGGTCGGCCGGGAACGCTTGCGCGCTGTCGCAGGTGACGCCGGTTGTCATGCCTGCCACACGCATACGACCTGTTCTGAGCGCTGCCCGAAAGGCATCGCGCCGACGCTCGGTATCAGCGGGCTGAAACGCGTGACCGCTCGTGCCGCCATTCGAGGTGAGCTCGATTGAGCGCGGCTACTCAGGCGAAACTTTGGTATGCCCAGCGCATCAGCGCGATGGTGTTGGCGCTTTGTGTTGTGGTGCACATCGTGACCATTCTGTACGCTGTGCGTGGCGGATTGACTGGGGCGGAAATTCTTGGACGAACGCGAGGCAATGTTGCGTTCGCCGCGTTCTACCTGCTCTTTGTTCTCAGCGCCGCGATTCATGCGCCTATTGGTCTGGCACGCATTGCCGAAGAGTGGTTGCAGTGGCGGGGGCGATTGCTCAATGGGCTGTTAGCGGTGTTCGCTGCGGCGCTCGTGTTTACGGGGTTTTCGGCGGTTTGGGGGCTCTATGGCGGGTAGCGCAAGCACGTCCCGCCGCAATGACTTTCGTGCGCGCGGAATGCCCGGCTACTGGGCGTTTGTGGTGCACCGTTTGTCTGGCGTCGGCCTCGCATTATTCATCCCGGTGCATTTCTGGGCGCTCTCGAAGAGCCTTCAAGGTGAAGCTTCGCTAAATTCGTTCCTGCGCTGGACGGATACCGCGCTGTTCAAGTTTGCCGAGTGGGGTTTGGTGTGTTTGCTCGCGGCGCACCTGGTGGGCGGGCTCCGCTTGTTGCTGATCGAATTTGCACCGTGGCGCGGTGTTCGTAGCGGCTGGATCGTGGGAATGCTGGGGACAACCCTGTCGGTTGCAATTCTGCTCGCCGCGCTGATGATGCATTGAATAAAACATGGAGGAGTCCAAATGATTCGCAGGAATTTCGTACAGCGCGCGATGAGGGTCGCGCTAACCGTCGCCAGCACGCTGGCGTGTAGCGTCACATTCGCGCAGGCCTGGCCCGCAAAACCGGTGCGCATCGTTGTGCCATTTCCTGCTGGCGGCACCACTGACGTCGTCGCCCGTATTCTCGGCCAGCGACTGCAGGAAGCATGGGGCCAGACTGTGATCGTCGAGAACAAGACCGGCGCGGGTGGCAACATCGGAGCCACCGAAGTCGCGCGGGCACCCAACGACGGTTACACGCTGTTGATGGCGTCGGGTTCGATCCTCACAGTCAACCCGCACATCTACGCCAAGATGCCGTTCGATGCCGTTCAGGATTTTGTGCCGATCACTAACGTCGCGTCTGGGCCGATGGTCATAGTCGTCGGCCCAAGCGTTCCAGCGAAAAATATTACAGAGTTCATCGCACTGGCCAAGGCCAAGCCAGGCGTGCTGAACTTCGGCTCCGCGGGCGTAGGAAGTCAGGTCCATATGGCCGGAGAGAACTTTCTCTACAGTGCAGGGATTGACCTAAAGCATGTGCCCTACAAAGGCGAGTCGCTCGCCCTGACCGATGTGGCGGGAGGAAGCGTTGAGATGGTTCCCGGAAATCTGGCGGCAATGCTTCCATTCATCAAGAGCGGCAAAGTGAAGGCGCTCGGCGTGACCAGTGCTGAACGGAGCCCCGCCGCACCGGACATTCCGACTGTTGCTGAAGCAGGTCTACCGGGATTTGTGAATGTCGGATGGTTTGGACTGCTCGCTCCGGCTGGAACATCGAAAGATATCGTTGAGAAAATCCAGCGCGACGCCGCCACTGCACTTCGCACCGACGACATGAGGCAACGTTTGATCGCAGTGGGAATGGTGCCCGTGGCCAATACTTCAGGCCAGTTCACAGAGGCGATTCGTGCAGAAAGCGCGAATTGGGCGAAGATTGTTCGCGAACGCAAGATTCAGCAGCAGTAGCGCATGAAGCTTGATATGACAGCGGTTGAAGAGGCCGCGAAAACCCTCTATATCCGCGCGCTTAAATCTCTGCCGCCCGACATCAAGGAAGGCATGAATCGATTGCAATTCCGTGAAACCGACGCCACAGCAAAGTCGGTGCTCGCAACGATGGTCACCAATATTGCCGTCGCCGAGCGCACCGACAATCTTTTGTGTCAGGACACCGGCATCCCGATCTACAACGTTGTCATCGGTTCCGACGTGAGCTTTGACGGCGGGGCGCTAAAAGTCGCACTGGTGCGCGGCTGCACCCGCGCCACCAGGGAGCATCCGCTACGGTCGTCTGTCGTTCATCCGTTGACGCGCAAGAACGAGCACACCAGCGGTGGTATTGGCGTGCCCGTCATTCACATTGACTTTGATGAACGCGCGGAAACGGTCGAAATTGAGATGATCCCGAAGGGAAGTGGGTCCGAGAACAATTCGTTTCTGAGAATGGCGATACCAGCCGAAGGCATTGATGCGATCAAACGTTTCGTCGTCGACTGCGTGATTGCAGCGGGTGGCAAGACCTGTCCACCCACCATTGTGGGCGTCGGCGTCGGCGGCACGTCTGATCTGTGCGTGCATCTGGCCAAGCGGGCGGCCACACGACCGCTGGGCTCAATATGCAAAGATACCGATGGTGCCGCCCTGGAGGCGTCGCTATCCACCGCAGTTAACTTGTTGGGCGTTGGGCCGCAGGGCCTCGGCGGCGACGCAACAGCGTTTGCCGTTCACGTTGAGCTGGCCGCGACGCACATCACCATGAATCCGGTGGCGGTGAATATGCAATGCCATTCAGCCCGCCGCGCGCGCGCCACGATTACGCCGAACGGCGTTAAGTTTGGCTACTGATCATGGCGCACTACGATTTACACATGCCAGTGAGCGAAGCCGATGTACGCCAGCTTCGAATAAACGACACAGTCACCCTTCATGACACGCTATTCGGTATCCGCGACGCCAGCTACATCGCACTCTTCGACCGGCAACGAACGACCCGCTTTGATCTGAACGGGCACGCTGTGATTCACACCGCACCCAATGTGCGAAAAGTCCCGGTATCGCCGGACTATCCGGCTGGATACGCACCGGTTTGCATCGGCACCACGACCAGCGATCGCATGGAGCGATTCACGCGGCAGCTCATGACGCAAATGGGAGTTCGTTTCATCATCGGCAAAGGCGGCATGCGGGACGGGTCTCTGGCTGCGTTTCGGGAATTGGGCGGGGCATACCTCGCAATTGTCGGCGGCACGGCCGCACTGGAAACAACCTGGATCGCCCAAATTGAGGACGTCGATCTGGATGACTTGAATCCCGAGTCGCTCTGGAAGTTCGCGCTGCGTGAACCGGATGGATTTGGGCCACTCCTCGTTGCGATGGATTCGCACGGTGGATCGCTCTATGACACGATCAATGCCAAGGTCGCGGATCGGCGCGCTGCCGCGCTCGCCAGTCTGGGTGTTTCAGTTTGAAGCCGGACATCCAGTATCGCAAAACGGACGTCCTGATTCTTGGCTCGGGCGGTGCTGGGCTGTTCGCCGCGCTGCACGCCCATCAGGCTTCCCCGGAGTTGAAGATCACCGTGGCCGTGAAGGGCCTCCTCGGCAAGAGCGGCTGTACGCGCATGGTGCAGGGCGGCTACAACGTGGCGCTGGCGGCGGGCGACTCGGTCGAGCGGCATTTCATGGACACCATCGAAGGCGGCAAGTGGCTGCCCGATCAGGATCTGGCATGGACGCTCGTGACCAAAGCCGTCGAACGAATTCATGAACTGGAAAACGAGCTCGGCTGCTTCTTTGATCGCAATCCCGACGGCACGGTGCATCAAAAGGCGTTTGCTGGACAAACGTTTGATCGCACGGTGCACAAAGGCGATCAGACTGGCATAGAGATCATCAATCGCCTGGCCGAGCAGGTTTGGGCAAGAAATATCGAGCGCATGGAGGAGCACCGCGCTATCGCGGTCATCAAGACGCGCTCGGGTGACGCGCTCGCGGGCGTGTTGATGATTGACCTGCGCACAGGCGGCTTTGTGTTTGTGCAGGCGAAGGCGGTGCTACTGGCCACCGGCGGCGGCCCGACGATGTACAAATATCACACGCCGAGCGGCGAAAAAAGTTGTGATGGCCTGTCGATGGCGCTTGATGCGGGCCTGACGTTGCGCGACATGGAAATGGTGCAGTTTCATCCCACTGGGCTGCTTGCCGGGGCGGGCACACGCATGACGGGAACGGTGCTGGAGGAGGGTTTGCGAGGTTCCGGCGGTTATCTGCTCAACGGCAATGGCGAGCGCTTTATGCACAACTACGATCCTCGCGGCGAGCGCGCCACGCGAGACATTGTTTCGCGCAGCATCAATTCCGAAATTCGCGCGGGTCGCACATCGCCGAACGGTGGCGTGTTCATCGAAATGAAGCATCTCGGCGTTGACAACGTTCGCCGCAGCTTCAAAGGAATGGTTGAACGTTGTTCCGACTGCGGGTTTGATCTGGCGGGTGGTCGCGTCGAAGTTGTACCGACAGCGCATTACATGATGGGCGGCGTTGTCTTTGCCGGCGATACGTCGACCGCGCTACCGGGCTTATTCGCAGCGGGTGAGGACACCGGCGGCGTGCATGGTGCCAATCGTCTCGGTGGAAATGGTGTCGCCAATTCAACCGTCTACGGGGGTATTGCGGGAGACGCCATGGCTGCCTGGGTCTCAAAGCAGGGCGCATTTCGCGAGCCGGATGCAGAAGCAATCGCCGATGTGGTCGCGCGACACGAAGCACCGTTTTCGCGACCGCACGGTAATACCAACGTCCTGCGTGAAGCGCTGTACGAAATCATGTGGAACGACGTCGGCATCGCGCGCACCGCAAGCGGGCTGGCGCGAGCCGATTCAAGTCTTGTTGGACTGCGGGATGAGCTGGACCGTACCGGTGTAGCTGACGATACGCGCGCATTCAATTTGAGCTGGCACGACTGGCTCAATCTGCGCAGCTTGATCGCCGTGAGCCGCACGATTGTGATCGCTGCTGTCGCAAGGCAAGATTCGCGCGGCGCACATTTTCGAGAAGATTTTCCGGACGCCGGCGATCTCCCCTCGTCGAGCTACACGCTCGTTCATCAAGCGGGCGAAAAGCTTTCTCTCACCACCGAGCGCGTGCAGTTCACGCGCATCCAGCCGGGCGAGAGCCTCTTAACTCAATAGTCATTGACCCACTCGCATCATCAATGTCAGCACCGATCCAATTGACCGTTCGCGGCGCAGACGCGCTTATCCAGACGCTTTTGCTGGCAGGCGTGAAAAAAGTTTTCACGCTCTCAGGCAATCACATCATGCCGGTGTTTGACGCAGCATTTGCGTCAAACATTGACCTGATTCACACGCGTCATGAGGCGGCAACGGTGCACATGGCCGACGCTTTTGCGCGCATAACGGGTGAAGTGGGTATCGCCCTCGTCACTGGCGGGCCAGGTCATGCCAATGCAATCTCGGCGCTGTACACGGCGCAAATGGCCGAGTCCCCGGTGGTACTTCTGTCGGGGCATGCGCCGGTGTCGCAACTGGGCAAGGGCGCGTTTCAGGAGATGCGACAAGCGGATTTAGCCGCACCGGTATGCAAGGCGTCGTGGATGTGTGCGAGCGTTGATGAGATCGCAGCCGACATGGCGAAAGCCATTCGGATCGCGAAATCAGGACGTCCCGGTCCCGTTCATTTGAGCCTGCCGTCCGATGTGCTCGAAGCCACGACGAACGTTCCGCTGCCACCAAAAGATGCGTTTGCGGTCGAGCCTTTGACGATCAGCGGCTTTGATGTTGACGCCATCGCAAAGCGACTTGCGATGGCCTCGCGCCCGTTGATTCTTACCGGTCCCGCGAGCTTGACAAAGGCACAGCGCGAACGCGTAGCTGCACTTGAAGCCGCGTCTGGCATTCCTGTCGTCGGCATGGAAAGCCCGCGCGGCGTGACCGACCCGAGTCTGGGCGCGTTTGCCGAGCGCCTCGCTGAAAGCGATTGTGTTCTGCTGCTCGGCAAGCGGCTCGATTTCACACTCAAGTTTGGCACTACGCCGACTTTTGCTGCGGACTGCGGGTGGTTGCAAATTGATTCGGAGCAAATCGAGATTGATCGCACGCTTCAAGCGGTCGGTTCACGGCTCGAAGTTGCGGCGATTGCCGACGCGGCCTCAGCAATCGATGCGCTGACACAATCGCACAGGTGGAACCAGAGTGGCGCAACCGCATGGTTCCAGAAAGTCAAAGCGGCAATTGCGTATCGCCCCGCCGCTTGGTCTACGGCGACGTCGACGATTCCGGATCAATTGCATCCTGTGCAAGCCCTGGGCCCATTACAAACGCTGCTTGATGACCATCCCGATGCAGTGTTCATTTCTGACGGTGGCGAGATTGGTCAGTGGGCACAAGCGCTTCTGAGCGCACCGCATCGCGTGATCAATGGCGTCGCAGGTGCCATTGGTGCTGCGCTTCCATTCGCGTTAGGCGCGCGCGTTGCCTTGCCCAACGCACCGATTGTTGCGGTCATGGGGGACGGCACATTCGGATTTCACTGCGCAGAGTTTGATACCGCTGTGCGCTATGCATTGCCGTTTGTTCTCGTGATCGGGAACGATGCGCGCTGGAACGCCGAGTATCAGATTCAGCTGCGCGACTACGGGCGTGAGCGCACGATTGGGTGCGAACTGCTGCCTTCGCACTACGACAAAATCGCGGCGGCGTTTGGCGCTCACGGCGAAAGCGTGACAGCCGCTGCCGAGCTTCCGCCCGCCGTCGCACGCGCCATCGCGTCGGGCAAACCAGCGTGCGTCAACGTTTTTATCGAGGGCCTTCCAGCGCCAAATATCAAACGTTAGTCGGTCATTTCGCGTCGATGCCCCGGCTGTGGGCAATGTAGGTCAACGGCAGCACAGTCGTCTCCTTGACCTTCTCCAGCACGAACGCGGATTTCACATTCACCACGCCCGGCAGCGTCAGCACGCGATCCATCAGAAACGCGGTGTAGTGCTTCAGATCCGGCATCACGACCTGCATCGTGTAATCCATTTCGCCGGACAGCGAATGGCACCACGTCACCTCGGACCAGGTTTGCACTGCGGCTTTCAGCCGGTCGCGCGCCTTGGCGTCGCGTTTGTCGAGCGCAACGTCCAGATGCACGGTGAGCCCGAGGCCGACCTTTTCGGGGTTGAGCAGAGCGGCATAACTTGAGATGATGCCGTCCTCCTCCAACGCGCGCACGCGGCGCAGACAGGGGGACGCAGAGAGCGAGACTTTTTCGGCAAGCTCGATATTGGAGAGTCGGCCGTCCGCTTGAAGTGTCTCCAAAATGCGCAAATCAGTACGATCCATCATTTACGTGCCCGCTTTGTTTGTTGACGCGCAATTATAAACCTCATAAATGCGAGATTTTGAGCATGATTGCAGCATCATTGCGTAAGCGTTACGAGACAATTTAGGCTCAAAATTTTTCACGCAACGCTTTCACGGCAAAGCAACAAAGAAGGCATATCGAATGGCATCGCAATTTCAGACTTGGGACAATCCGATGGGCACCGACGGCTTCGAATTTATCGAATTCGCCGCGCCGGATCCCGTGGCGATGGGCAAACTGTTCGAGCAGATGGGATTTGCCGCCGTTGCGAGGCATCGTTCCAAAAACGTGTTGCTCTACAAGCAGGGCGACATCAACTTCATCCTGAATGCCGAGCCCGGGTCGTTCGC
>JAYWAQ010000235.1:0-5802 GCA_043782305.1 Burkholderiales bacterium | reverse complement strand
AGCGTAAAAATCGCTCTCGATGGATCAAGCGCAGCGTTCGTTCCCGCCAATCGTGCGCTGACCTGGCAAACCACCGACCCCACCGGTGAGCCGGTCGTTCGCGAGCGGCTTTGGGTCACGTTTCAGGCGGGTGAGATTCGCACTTGCGCAGGCTGCCACGGCCAAAATTCGAAGAATCAGGCAGGCGTCAACGGCGTGCCGCAAAACAAGCCACAAGCGCTGCGTGATTTGCTCGCGCACTGGAAAACCATCGCGGTTGCTGCCGCGCCGCTGCCGTTCGACATCGACGGCGATGGCTCCTGCAACGCCAGCACCGACGCTGTGCTCATGATCCGATACCTCGGTGGCGCTCGTGGCGCGGCGCTCACGGCCAATCTCTCGTTCGACCCCTCTGCCGCGCGACAAACCCCGCAGGCGATCACAGACTATCTGGCAAGCCTCGGCACCACACTTGACGTCGATGGCGACGGCAAATTGCTGTCAGTCACCGACGGGCTCATGTTCTGGCGATACACGAAATCGCGAACCGGTACCGCATTGACGACTGCGGCGCAGAACGCAAAGCTAGGCGGCGGAATGAAAACCGACATTGAAATCAAAGCCTACTTTGATTCGAAGTGTGTAGCGACACCGTAGGTCCGTCGTCGGGTAGCGCACATTTATTCGATCTTTCATCCAGAGCGGCAGCGAAGAATCACGTGGTACGCAACGATTTCAGCGACCTACGACCGTCCTCACGCGCGAACTGATCGTTCGCCGTGCTCACGTTGACACTAATCTGCGTTTCCCTAAATCGACGAATCCCGGGCATGTGCACATGCTCTCGGCCAGGGCGCGCTGTGACGGCAGCCATAGGAGCGCTGTTATCGCCGCTTCTGCCGTGCTACAACCGCAGCCGCCCAGAGCGGTTGTAGCGCGTTCCTGATCAGATCATGCGCGTGCAGCGGCGGCTCTGCAAGAGCGAGTAGCGGCTGACCCGTTTCACCGGTTGCCCGCCAGCCGTCGGCGGGCACCGGTGCCAGTGCGGCCAACTGGTACAGCGGCGCGAACGCGCCCCTTTTTTCGTTGACGGGCAATCCGACCCGCCGCCAGCCGCTACGCGAGAGCTGCTCGGCGATCTGCACGAAGCCCGCTGCGAATTGACTCCACGCGGCGTCGTCGCCATCGCGGATCGCCACAGGCAACGGCACAGCCGCCAGCGCGTTACCGTTGAAGCACGTCATCGTCAGCTGGTTGTAGACGTGCATCAGCGCATTGAGCATGGCTTCGTCTACCGCGACTTCTGGCGAGCGCGCCAAGAGTACCGACAGCCATTGATTCGGCATCAGCATGGCAGGTGACCACGCAATGCTGGTCAGCGCGCCGACCAGCCACAGATGCTGATCGGCAAAGCGTTCGGCCAGCACCGCCTGCGCTGATGCGTCGTCCAGGTCGTCCTTCTTGAACTCAATCTCAGAGGCATCTTCGCCGTGCTCGGGCTCCGCCGCGAGCGGATGCGACGGCGGTTTAGGACGCTTGGGTGACTTTGGCAAGCGCAGCTCCTGCAGCCACTTAAGTGCGCCGCTACGTTGCCACATTGCGCGCACGTCGTTGCGCCAGAACCACGCGTGGTCGGCCCGCCCCACCGTGTAGCCCTGTTCCGACTGCAGCTTGGGTCGGTCCAGGTCTTCTGGCAAAAGCGCTGCGACGAACGCTGGATATTCGGCATGCGCTGCCCGCAACACGGCTTCGGCCTCGTCGACAGCCGACGACAGGTAGAGTGCGAACGCACGGTCATGCTGAGCAGGCGGAAAATCGTCGGGATAGGCGTTGAGTATCGCGAGCGCCGAGGCGTAATCGCCGCGGCGGAGCAACTGGTGGCGCAGCGGTTCGCGCCAGCCGTGGTTGTCGTTCGGATTGCGCTCGATCATCCAGCGCATGTAGTGCTCGGCCCGGTCTTCGTCGGCGGTGTCAGCAGAAGACACAGCAACGGACGTCGCCTGCGCGACCACCCGCAGCAGCGGGCGGTTTTCGAGCACCGCCCAGGGCAGTTGCGCTACAGGCGACGACGCCAGTGCATTGATGATCATGTCGCCCGCAGCAAAGGCGAGCTCACGCAGGCAACGTTCAAGACTGAGCGTTCCGAATTCCGCAATTGCCGCGCGCCCGGCGAGCAGCAGCCCATCAAGCACGGGGATGGAAACGGCCAGTTCCGGTTTGCTGCGCAAAAGCTCCGAAGCGGCGTCGGCATCGTCAAGCAGTTCAGACGCATCGTCGATTTCCAGGCCAGCCAGTCTCGGTAGTGGCACTGCGAACTTGCGCTGCCAGTCCCGGGTTGCCGCCTGCAATGGCCGCTTCGCGTTCACCTGCAACTGCTGCGATATACCGGTACCATCGTCAGCCCTGTCAGTCAGCGTTTTCAGGTCATGCCATTGCAGAAAATTGCTGACTGTGAGTTGCGGGATGGGTGCGCGCAGCAACTCAAGCACCGGGGCCACCATCGGGTCGTCATCGTTGTCGGCTGCAATTCGGTCCTGAATCCCGCCCATGCCGTGCTGACCGAGCTCGACCAGAATTTCGGCAAGATCGTTGTAGCCAGCGCGGCGCGCTTGGGCGGCAAGCAGCGGCGCCCGCAGTCTGGCTTCTTCGCTGCGTCCGGCGCTGTGCAACAAAGTGAGTTCGAGGTGAGCCAATTGTGGTGCCTGCGGCAGCATGCGAAGCGCTGCCTGCAACGCCTGCCACGCCTCTGTGTGCTGTTGCCGGTCTGAGAGCATGGCGGCATGACGGCCCAGGGCCGCGACCCTTAGCTCGGCGTGCACGTCGTCCGCGGACATTCGCTCAATGAGACGATTGCGATACGTTTCTTTACCCGCCTCAAGAGCAGCGTCAAACAACATGTCGAGGAGTTGTTCGTGCCGACCGTCGAGGCCTGCGGGCTCGGCAAATAGCGGTTCAAGCAGCTTGACCAGCGCGCCAGCGCCGCGCTTTTCGCCCCAGTAGTGCGCCGCCGCCGTGAGCATATCGGGCGGCATTTTGCGCAGTGCATCTGGCGTGCGCCACGCTGCGGGGCCTTCAATAAACAGCATGCCGGCGAGCGTCGTTGAATCGAGTGGAAAGTGGTCGTTCTGCTGTTCGAATTCTTGGCAGCAATGCTTGTACTTTTTGCCGGAGCCGCACCAGCAGGCGTCGTTGCGACCGGGCAGCGCGGGCAACGACCGGGGTCGCCAGCCGTGCGCGGGGTCAGGTGTGCGTCGCCAGAGTTCGCGCGCAAAATTCATAGCCGCTACTCGCGGCGGTGCTTTCGATTGCGCTCCGCGATCAAATATATCGCGGCAGCAGTCAGCCAGCCAGTCGCGAAATTCGGGCCAGGCAGACGTCGTGGCGAGTTTCTTCGCGATTTTTTCAAGCGTGCCCATTAGCCTCCCTGTCTTTAGCAAGTCATGCGTAGATTCCAGTTTCGGTACCGTGAATAGAAAGACAAACCGCCAACCATGCGCGGGCGCTCAAGGGGACGCGACGGTCAACCCATCAATGCCCTCGTAATCTCGGCCGTTACAGGTCAGCACATCAACCCCATGTTGGACGGCGCTGGCTGCGATCCACAAGTCGTTTTGACGCCAGCGTGTCACGCCGCGACGCTTCAACGCCACGGTCATGCGCGCGTGAATGAGGGCCGTCTCATGGTCTACGGCGAGACTTGACAGGTTTGATGCCCAGTCGAAAGTGGCCCGCCGCGCGAGCGCTAACGGCGCGGTCGCAGCAAGCTCAACGCCGAGCATCAGCTCCGACAACACCATCGGATTTAAATACAAAGCGTCGTAGCCTTTGAGTGCTAAGTTGCACCACGCCGCTGAGGGTTCCTTTTTTTCAACAGCAACGAAGACCGAGGTATCGACTAACGCTCCCATGGATCAACAAACTCTTCAAGTACGTTCCCTGACTTGCAGTCGTCAAGCCAACTCGGGTCCGCGAGCTCAGGAATGCCGCGAAGCCGAGCCAAAAGCTCTGGCCCCGAAAGCGTCTTCTTCACAGGCGAGACCTGCGCCACAGGTTGACCGTGGCGCGTAACCGAAAATGTCTCGCCGTTCGCAGCCACACGATCAAAAACCCCGCGCGCGTTGCGGGCAAACTCAGTGCTGGTAATGGTTTGCATGTCGGCTCCTACATTCGAGAAATACATAATTTATGTATTTTACGCATTTTCAGTGAATCGAGCACCGCGCCGAACTTCCTGGTGCTGTGATCGGCAAAGCGCGGACGCACACAAAGCCCGCCCACCTTGAGCCAGTCTTTAAGCAAAAAATCCAGCGTTGCGCGCACTCTCAATCTCCGTTCAGCGTAGTTGGGTTTGCTCATCAGCTTTTTGTTGAAAGCCTTATTTCATATGGGCTTGGGATGAATTTATGCATAAAGTCAAGAGTTGCCATTATTGCGCTCCAGCCCCAACGCCGTCGTTGTTCTACGTAAAAGCTGTAGTACGAGCAACTGGTTTGCCCACATCGGACGACGCAGCACTAACCGTCGTATTCACCGCTATCTTCGTTCGTGGTGACCCTTCGGCGGGCTCAGGAGTAAACGCTGCGCTCACCGCTCTCTCCGTTCGTGGTGAGCTTGTCGAACCATGAACTGGTGGCTCGGAGTAGTTCATCGCGAACAATTTCAGTCGCTCCCAATCTCGCGCAATCAGAGCTTCTTTTTTGACGCGTGACCAGCGTTTAATTTGCTGCTCGAATGCAAGCGCCTCTTCTCTGGTCGATGCAGACTCAATGAAGACCAATTCGACCGGCAATCGTTTCGAAACCCAAGTGTCCGCCTGCGCCTGACGATGTGCTGCGAGTCTCACTTCAGGATTGTCAGTATGACCTGTGTAGTAAGCACCGTCGGCACACTTCAAGATGTAAACGTAGAAAGCCACGATTTCTCTTCAATCCGCGTTCATGGTTCGACAAGCTCACCACGAACGGAGAGAGCGGTGAGCGCAGCGTTTACTCCTGAGCCCGCCGAAGGGTCACCACGAACGGAGAGCGCGGTTACATTGTCGATCCATGAACAATTCACGCTTACGCCACTTCAAATATCCCAGCCGCCCCCATCCCACCACCAATACACATCGTGGCGCAAACCAGTTTCGCGCCGCGACGTTTGCCTTCGATGAGGGCGTGGCCGACCAAGCGTTGGCCGCTCATGCCGTACGGATGACCGACGGCGATTGCGCCGCCATTGACGTTCAATTTGTCCATCGGAATGCCCAGCGTGTCGGCGCAGTAGAGCACTTGCACGGCGAAGGCTTCGTTCAGTTCCCACAGATCGATATCCTTGACCGACAGACCGAGGCGCTTGAGCAGTTTGGGCACGGCGAACACGGGTCCGATGCCCATTTCGTCGGGGTTGCAGCCAGCAACTGCGAAGCCACGGAAAATACCCAGTGGCTTGATGCCGCGTTGCTCGGCGAGCTTGGCGTTCATCACTACGCATGCACCTGCGCCGTCGCTGAATTGGGAGGCGTTGCCCGCGCTGACCGAGCCGCCGGGAACGACGGTGCGGATGCCCGCAACCGCTTCGTAAGTGGTGCCGTCGCGCAGACCTTCGTCTTTCGACACAGTGACCTGTTTGGTGGTCATACCGGTCTTCGGATCGGCAACACCAGCGGTTACTGTGATCGGTACTATCTCGTCGTCAAACTTGCCCGCATCGCGCGCGGCGCAGGCCTTTTGCTGGCTCTCAGCGCCGAAGTGATCCATGCGCTCTTTGCTCATGTTGTAGCGCTTGGCGACGTTCTCGGCCGTCTGCATCATGTTCCAGTAGATGGTCGGCTTGTTCTTG
>JAYWAQ010000234.1:0-2071 GCA_043782305.1 Burkholderiales bacterium | reverse complement strand
CGTCAACCACGTAGCTGCCGCGCTTGAAGGTGTAAACCAAATCGTCTTTGCCGCCGCTGGCAATAGGAGTCGACAGGCGCACCTCTAACGTGTCCGCCGTGCCCATATCGAGATTGCCCGATACCTTGGTGTACAGCGTGTAGTGATTCGGCATGCCCGCACCGAGCAAACCCGTCTGCGCAACGTGCATGCGCGTCTGATCTTTCACCAGTACGTGATACGGCTTGGTCTTGTCCATCGTGTCGCCGTGCAGCTTCAATGCAACGTCTTCAATCGCGCCGCCCAGCGTGTTGATCCGGAAATCTGCGAGATCGGTCTTGACGGTCAGCAATTCACCACCGGTTGCTGGTGCTACGGCGGGAGCGGTAGGCTCGCCGCTATTAGGCGCGACAGGTGCAGAACCGACAGACGCAGCCGGAACCGACGAAGGGACCGTGCCGGGTGGAACGTCACCTTTCTTGTCAGCCGGCGTCGCGATAGGCGCTACGGGCTTGGGTGGTGCAGGCGGCGCATTTTCTTTCTGCCATGCCTGAAACAGGAACACACCAGACATGGAGAAAATGACGAACAGAATGAGACGCTGGAAGTCCATCGTGGGCTTTCAGTTAAGGGTTATGAGAGGCGGGCTGCGCCTTGCCAACGATTGGAACGACGGCAGCATTGGACGAGTTCAGTTTCTTTTCGGGCACCGGGTCATAGCCGCCCGCATGCCACGGATGACATTTAGCCAGCCGCATCGCGCCCATCGCGCTGCCACGCAACACACCATATTCACCGATGGCTTCAGCAGTGTATTCAGAGCAGCTCGGGAAAAAACGGCAGCGCGGTCCAAGCATCGGACGAATGCCGTACTGATAGGCTTTGATGAGGCCTAGGGCGGCAACCTCGCCGACATTGCGCTTGTGAGCAATCATGCCGTCACCGAAGGCGCAGCGGGCAGTGACGACGACTGCGCAGCCGACGAGGCGGCTGCCGATTTTGCGATGTAGCGATCAAGGGTGGCCGTCCATTCAGCAATGACTGCTGCGACATCTTTGGTCGTTATGGACAGACTCAAGCGCACGATGTATTGCGACGGTTGCAATGCGGTCTGACGCAGGCGAAATTGCTCGCGAATGCGCCGTTTGACGGCGTTTCGCAATACTGCGGTTCTGGCGTTGCGCTTGCCGATCATCAGGCCGAGCTGCGGGCGGGCCGCTTGCGTGGCGCTGTGCTCGACTGCGCGCCGATACACCCACAAGAAGCGCCCGCGCTGGGCGCGAGTCTTCAGCGCCCGAGCGAAGTCGTCGGACTCAAGCACCCTAGCAGCACGCGGAAACGAGGCTCCCGCGAGCGTGGTGAGCACGGCAGCCGCAGCAGGCGCGACGACAGTTACTTGGCTTACGCCGAGAGAACCGCGCGGCCTTTGGAGCGGCGCGCTGCGATCACGCGGCGACCGCCTTTGGTGGCCATGCGGGCGCGAAAGCCGTGGTTACGTTTGCGGCGGATAACGGATGGCTGGAATGTACGTTTCATGATCTCTTCAACTCTGTGTGATGCGCTGGTTTTGCCCGAGGGCCACCTTCGCTATGAAGGCTTGAAGCAGCTTGGAATGTTGTCCGACGGTCGTAGAGCCTCAAAGCCCTGTGCTGACAAACCCACACACGTTTGCGTGCAGTTTTTGCGGAAAAGCCTTGCATTATAGCTTTTGGTGCACTTTTTCCAAGTGGCACGGCGATCCCAGTGGCAATCCCAGTGTTAAGCCGGGTCGGCACGTCAAACAATTCCTTCCAGCTTCAGCAAGAACTCTTTGTTGTGCAGCCCACCCGCATAGCCCGTGAGCGAACCATTCGCGCCGATTACGCGATGGCAGGGCACGATGATGCCGATGGGGTTTTTGCCGTTGGCAGCCCCGATGGCGCGCACCGCAGAAGGCTGGCCCACGATTTGTGCTTGTTGCCCGTACGACCGCGTTTCTCCGTAGGGAATTTTGGTCAGCGCGATCCATGCGCGTTTTTGAAAGTCGGTGCCAAGAGGTGCCAGCGGCATGGTGAATGTGCGCAGCTTGCCGAGGAAATAGGCGTCTAGCTCG
>JAYWAQ010000233.1:0-2071 GCA_043782305.1 Burkholderiales bacterium | reverse complement strand
GGCACGTTGCCAAACCGTAGGCAGTTGTAGCGCATGGGTGTTGAGCAGGCGCTGCCGCATATTCCGCGATTGCGGCGATATGCGCGCCTGCTCACCGGCAACCGCGAGCGCGCGGATGATCTGGTGCAGGACACGCTCGAGCGGGCGTGTCGCAAGTGGTCACTGTGGAGCCCGCAGCCGGGCGTCGGCTCCGGCCTGCGTGGCTGGCTGCTGTCGATGATGCACAACGTATTTGTCAATCAGGTGCGAGCTGCGCCGAACGAAACGTTACTGGATGAGCAGGCCGAAGAGGCGACGCACGAGCCGTTTGCGCACACCCCTGAGCGACTGGATTTGCAGGCGGCGCTGGCGCAACTGAGCCCCGGTTTACGGGAAATTATTCTGCTGGTTTGCGTTGAAGAATGCACCTACGCCGAAGCTGCGCTTGTGCTCGGCGTGCCCGTCGGCACCGTCATGTCGCGGCTGTCGCGTGCGCGTGAAAAGCTGCGCGAATTGATGGATGAAACCGCGCCGCGCTCCGCCACAGAACCCAACTTGAAACTTGTCAAAGCGAGACCCGCCGATCATGGCCTCTGAAACTATTCGCCCCGTGACGGAGGCAGCGCTGCACGCGTTTGTCGATGGGCAACTGGCTGCGGCGGATATCGAGCCGGTCAGCCAGTGGTTGCGCACGCATCCCGACGACGCAGCGCGCGTGGCGACGTGGCAGGCGCAACGTGCACAGCTCCACGCGCTGCATCGTGACGTGCTGGATGAGCCGGTGCCGATTGCGTTGGCGCGAGCGCTACGTCCGCGTCGTTTTGCCGCGTGGTCGCAACTGGCTGCGGCGGCGGCGTTGCTGGGCGTTGGCTGGCTTGGCGGTTGGGCGATGCACGGTGCTGCGCCGTCAAACCGGGTGGCTGGCGATCTGCCGGAATTCGTACACGAGGCTCGCGTCGCGCACGCGGTCTACACACCGGAAAAGCGGCATGCGGTGGAGGTCAGCGCTGATCAGTCGAAGCACCTGATCGAATGGCTATCGCGTCGTCTCGGCGCGCCGCTTGTAGCGCCGGATTTGTCGGCGCAGGGTTACACGCTGATGGGCGGTCGCCTGCTGCCCGGCGAAGCGGCGCAATCGCGTGCGCAATTCATGTACGAGCAGGCGTCCGGCGAACGCGTGACGCTGCATGTGTCGGTGTTTGGAGCAGATGCAGCGCCCGCGTCAACGTCATTTCGGTTTGCGTCGGACGACGCGTCGAGTAGTTTTTATTGGGTGGACGGGCGCTACGGTTATGCGCTCACCGGCAAGTTGCCGCGTGCGTCGCTGGAGGCGCTGGCGAATCTCGCTTACACGCAGCTGCTACCTCCAGCCACGAAATAGCGTCGATAGCTTGATTTGGAATAAGAAAACGCCAACAGGGCAGGGTTGCCGCGTGCACTGCACCATAAAATTGAGAGAATCCAATCTCTTGCAAGAATCATCGCTGTGGACATGACCGTTAATCCTGCTATCCCCGAGGCCGTCGCCCATGCTGGCGGCCCAATCGTTGCCGACGCCGTAATCATTGGCGCCGGTCCGGTTGGCCTGTTTCAGGTGTTTGAACTGGGCCTTCTGGAGATCAAGGCGCATGTGATCGATTCACTTGCTGCGGCGGGCGGGCAGCCCATTGAGCTCTATCCTGACAAGCCGATCTACGACATCCCGGCCATTCCGGTGTGCACTGGTGCCGAGTTAACCGAAAGCTTGCTCAAGCAATGCGCGCCATTCAAGCCAACGTTTCATCTGGGCCAGGAGGTTAGCCTCGTTGCAAAGCGTGAAGACGGCTGCTTTGATGTAGCCACCGCCGCGGGCACCAACTTCATCACCAAAACGATTTTTATCGCCGGCGGCGTTGGGGCATTTCAGCCGCGCAAGCCGAAGGTTGAAGGTATCACCCAGTTCGAGGAAAACGGCCAGCTCGCGTATCGAGTGCGCGACCCGCAAAAGTACGCTGGCAAGAATGTTGTGATCCTCGGTGGTGGCGACTCCGCGCTGGATTGGGCGCTAGCGCTGCAACCCGTTGCCGAGTCGGTCACGCTGATTCATCGCCGC
>JAYWAQ010000232.1:0-5809 GCA_043782305.1 Burkholderiales bacterium | reverse complement strand
TGTCGAGTTCGGGGGATCGCCCCGACAAACGTGGTGTGACCGAGAAACGAAAGCCCTCAAATTCGTTCAGTGTTTTTCCGCAGAGCAACATCGGTGGCACTGCGGGAATTTCCCTTTCCGCTAATTCGAGAACGAACGCGTGCTCTTCAAGAATTGCGGCAGTCGTCCAGCGATGGGGCCGATAGAACTTGGCTACGACGCTGATACCGAACGGTTCAGGTTCTTCCAGCCAAACCTGATAAACGCGATTCTCGTAACTGTTCAGCGCGATCAGACGACCGTCGCCACGAAGGCCGACCGATTCGAGCGCGTTCAAGACGGTGTCGGGCGTCAGGAGCGCATAGGGTTGCGAGGAATCGGTGGTTGCAAGTGAAGTGACTGACATGCACGATTATCGCAACGTTGCGCGTAGCGGGCACGGCAGGGTACGTCGTTGCAAGTGCAAAAAAACGTGATTGCACCGCTCCCCATTGCCACAGGCGAAGAGAACGATGTTGCAGCCTGAGATAATTGCGGCTCTCTTTGAGCCCAATTCATCCCGTGATTTTTCACACTGCGTTCTATAAATTTGTTGAGCTGTCTGATCCCGATGCGGTCGCTGTGTCGTTGCGCGATATTGCTCTCGAATTGACGGGCAGCATTCTGGTGGCGGGCGAAGGGATCAACGGTGTTGTCGCTGGTGCTGCTTCCGTGCTGGACGTTTTTCAGGAAGCGCTGGTTCAGGATGCGCGTTTCGGTGGCGCATTCGCGGGTATCGCTTTCAAGCGCAGCGCTTGTACGTCGCGACCTTTTTTCAAGATGCGCGTTCATGTGAAGCGCGAGATCGTTGCCTTTGGCATTGACGGCGTTAAGCCCGATGCCAACGGTGACAACAACGTCAGTCCGCCTGAGTGGCGGAGATTGATGACGCGCGACGACGTGGTGGTGATCGACAACCGCAACAGTTTTGAATATCGCCTCGGAAAATTCAAAGGCGCGATTGATCCGCGGGTACCAAACTTTCGCGATTTTCCGAATTATGTCGAGGCCAACGCGCCCGCGTGGAAGGCGGAAGGCAAGACTGTGGCGATGTATTGCACGGGTGGAATTCGATGCGAAAAATCAAGCGCGTGGATGCAGGATTTGGGCCTGAGTGTGGTGCAGCTTGAGGGCGGCATACTCAATTATTTTCAGTCGATGCCTGATGCCGAAAAGGATTGGGAAGGCGAGTGTTTCGTGTTCGATAACCGCATCGCGCTTGACACAAAATTGCAGGAAACCGCGACGACATTTGAGGATGTTTATGCCGAAGAGCCCGATGGCGAATGGCGTATCGCACGGGCCAGGCGGCTTGACTTGGCGAAATAGCGTCATGGCGTTCGCGCTGTGTGCAGATAAGCGCGCCACATCGTTCTTGCAATGAAATTCACGCCGCCCACCCACGACGGAGTCAGCGCGAGCTGCGTTGTGACACCTATGGGCAATTGGCGTACGACGCTCGATTTTTTGAGTCACCACTTTGCTGCGATTTCGGGCGAGGAATGGGCTGATCGTCTGGCGAGGGGGGACGTCATCGACGAAGGCGGCGCACGCATCACGCGTGAGACACCCTTCACGCCGCATCGAAAAATTTACTACTATCGCAGCGTTGCCAACGAACTGCGCATTCCGTTCGAAGCGCAGGTGCTGTTTCAGGATGACTACATTGTCGTTGCCGACAAGCCACATTTTCTGCCGGTAGCGCCTGCAGGGCGGTTTGTGCAGGAGAGCTTGCTGGTTCGGCTCAAAAAGAAACTCGGCATCGAAACCTTGTCTCCTGCGCACCGCATTGACCGAGACACGGCGGGGTTGGTGTTGTTCATCATTCAGCCCGAAACACTTGACGCTTACCACCGACTTTTTCGGGAACGGCTGGTTGAGAAACGCTACGAAGCCATCGCCTCAACGAGTAGAGATCACACTTTTCCGGTCACGCGTTGCAGCCGTCTGATCGAGAATGATGCGTTCATGCAGATGCGCGAGGCGCCCGGTGCGGCTAACGCTGAGACGCATATCGCCGTGATAGAAACATGCGGCAGATTGGCGCGCTATGCGCTGCGCCCCGTGACAGGGCAGAAGCACCAGTTGCGTGTTCACATGGCGGCTCTGGGCATCCCGATTGTTAATGATCGGCTCTACCCAAATCTGCTTACTGAAAAGCCATTTGACGACTTCCAGAAACCGCTGCAACTCCTGGCCAAGGAAATTGCCTTTGACGATCCGATTACCGGGCAACGGCGGCAGTTTTCGAGCGATCAGCAATTGATGACGCTCGAAGCCGCTACCACATTGAGGGGGCTCTATTATTAAAACAAAATCCTTAAGGAGTGAATGCGCATGAACAGTTTGCCCGTCAACACGTTTAAGCAAAAGCTGGCCGCTAACAAAGTGCTGATCGGACTATGGTGCAACTTCGCGCATTTGCCGATCACCGAGATCGTTTCACAATCGGGTTACGACTGGCTGCTGCTTGATATGGAGCATTCGCCGACCGATCTGGCCACCATCGGCATGCTGATGCTGGCCACGAAAAATTCGGCGACACATGCGGTGGTGCGTGTGCCGTCGAACGACATTACGATGATCAAGCGTGCGCTTGATACCGGCGTCACCACCCTGATGATCCCGAATATTCGCAGCGCTGCGGAGGCTGCGGAAGCGGTGTCGTACACCCGCTTCGCACCGCAGGGATTGCGCGGTGTGGCAGGCAGCACGCGTGGCGGCGGTTACGCCCGCTACAAGGATTACATGGCGCGCGCTAATGACGAAATTGGCCTCGTGCTTCAGATTGAGACGCCGGAGGCGCTGGCCGAGCTTGATGCGATTTGCCGTACGCCCGGTGTGGATGCAGTGTTCGTCGGTCCGTCCGATCTCGCTGCGAGTCTGGGCTATCGCGGTCTGGCCAATGGCCCGGAAGTACAAGCAGAAATCAGCAAAGCCTTTGCCATCGCAAAAGCCGCGAACAAGGCCATCGGCATTCTGAGCACGGACGGCGGCGCGGCCAAATATCTGGAGCAGGGCGCGACGCTGGTGGGCGTCGGCACTGACGTGCACATGATGGTGCGCGCCGCTGATGAGCTGGCGGCGAAGTTCAAGGATTGGCAGGGAAAGTAGCAGATAGCTTTGTCGTGGAATGACCATTCGATAAGGGCTGGAAGCAAAAAATCGCTATTATCGAGAAATACGAAAAATGCCCGCTAGACCCCGTAAAAAAGCCATTTCAGAGAAAAGCTGTACTCCACAATCCTAGCGCCGACGATCCAGCAGAAGCACCGCCGCGCCTGACGCTATGAACAGTCCAGCGCTGGCGCGATTGACGTTTCGCATATAAGTCGGATGCGCCGCCAACCACCGGCTGACGCCGCCTGCAGCCACGCCCAGTGCGCCGTAAGCGATGATCGTCAACACCGAGAAAATTGCACCGAGTAACAGCATTTGCGTAAATGGCGCGGAGGCGTCAGCATCGCCTGATCGCACGAACTGCGGCACGAAGGCAAGCACGAAGAGCGCGACTTTCGGATTCAGCATATTGCTCATGAAACCGCGCCAGAAGAGGGTCATCCACGGCGCTTTTTGCGACGGGACGCTAGCCGCCGCCGACGCGTTACGCCAGGACAAAATGCCCAGATAAATCAGGTAACACCCGCCGATCAGTTTCATCGCCCAAAACGCGGTTTCGCTCGCGGTCAACAGCGCGCTGACGCCCAGTGCCGCCAGCAGTGAATGCGCCATGATGCCCAAGCCCACGCCCAATGCGTGCGCGATGCCTGCAAGTGGCCCTTGCGTCAATCCGCGCGACAATGACATCAACATGTCCGGCCCCGGAATCGCAATGATGATGGCGACGGCGGGCAAGTACAGGAGGGTTTGTTCGAGCGAAAGCATTAAATTAGTTTACTCGTTGCAACGCGTGTTCCATTTATACGCGCATGGTCTGGTCTGCGCCTTGACTTTGGCTCGCCATACATTAAAAAATGCTCTCAACACCACGCGCACGCCTCTTGCATGTCGCAACAACCTCAGTACAAAAAAAGACCTCACCATGAGCGACGAACCCAGCTTCTTCTCCCGGCATCCGCTGATCATTTTGAGCGCGCTATTTGTGATCGCGTATGCGTCCGTATTTTTGATGTTCTCAAGGGAAGGCCACCCGAAAACGCAGTTGATCGGAATCGATGAAAAGGCGCTACACGTTGACGTCAATCTGTTGAACGCCGATCTGGTGCGCGACATCGCAACTTTTACTTTTTTGCCGGATTTGACCTCGCCAGATGTCGCGACACGCGGACGATTGAATGCCGACATCACGCTTGAACTCGACACTGGCGCTGTGGTGCTCACGCACACCTTCAAAAAAGGTGATTCGCCAGCGCCGTGGTCGGCCAACATTCCGATTCAGATCGGTGACCCACTGGAGTATCCGTTCGACAAGCACGGTGGCGAGTTTCTGGTGAAAGTCAAGCGTGACGGCACGGCAGGCCCGTTGGCGAAAATCGATCTCGACAAGGTGATGCACGGCTTTTCGGCCAGCGCCAAAGCGGCACCGTCCGAGGACAAGCAGCAAGTGGTTTTGACGTATGAGTTTTCCCGCTCAATTACCGTCATTTTCCTCGCGCTGATGGCGATGACTTCGTTGTCCCTGGTCGTCTGGAGTGCGGTCAGTGTCGCGAAACACGTCGCATTGCATGGCCGCAAGGTCGAATTCGGCATGCTCGTCTGGATGGCAGCACTATTGTTTGTGATTCCTGCCGTGCGCAACAGCTTGCCGGGCAGCCCACCGCTCGGTGCGTTCGTCGATATTGCGCTCTTTTTCTGGTTGCACATTCTTGGCGTTGGCGCGCTGCTGACGGTCGTTTCCAAGTGGAAAAAACAGGTGTGAACCTGACCATATCGACTCAGGGCGGAGCGTCACGTTGAACTTATTTTCCAAGTGGTCCACATTCACGCGCGGCGAGAAAAACTTTCTGCTCGGTTGGGCCGCGTTTCTGATTGTCGGCAGTTTGCTCACGCTCTGGGTGATGGGCAAAGAGCAGTACGACATAAGGCAGGATTCGCTTGCGGTTCAGACGTTCCATCTGGCCACCGGTGGCCATCAAAAAGAATCGAATGAGCCAGAAACCACGCCGCCTCCGGGGCATGAAAAGGACGTCCCGCGCGAGGTGAGAATCGGCGTTTATCTTGATCGGATCCCGGAGTTTTCCATTATCGATTCCTCGTGGAAAGCGGACTTTTACGTCTGGTTCAATTGGGTCGGGCCTGATCTCAATCCAGGGGAGAGTTTTCATCTGGCCAATGGCGAAGTGCTAGTGAGAACCGCCGTCGAAAAACAGGATGAAGGTGACACGCACTACGCCTTGTACCGCGTCACGGCGCAGATCACCAAGACGTTTGATGTGTCGCGATTTCCGCGAAACGACCACCTGCTCACCATTGAAATCGAAGATTGGGGCGCGCAGTCATATCAGCTCAAATTTGTGCCCGATACTGGCGCGTCGGATACCAGCCCGCGTGTCGCGATTCAAGGGTTCCATGTCATTGACAAGCAGGCAGCCGTCAAACCGAGTTCATACAAGACCTCGCGCGGCAATCCGAAGCTGTCGCAAGCCTACAAAGCGACCTATTCGCAATTCGTCTATTCCGTGTGGATCGCACGCCCCACGTGGAGCCTGCATACCAAAATGTTTGTAGTGATGTTCGGCGCAGTGTTCACCGCGTTGCTCGGCTTTTTCGTGAAGGCATCGGCGGAGCGGGTCGCGCTCGTGAGTGGTTCGCTGTTCGCTGCTGTGGCCAA
>JAYWAQ010000231.1:0-2073 GCA_043782305.1 Burkholderiales bacterium | reverse complement strand
TCGTTTTTCTGTACTTGGGGGCGTGCCATCCTAGTACTCCTTTAGAACTTAAGACCGCCGGCGCGCGCAGCCTCAGCGAGGGCTTTAACGCGACCGTGATATTGATAACCAGAACGATCAAATGCGACCACTTCAACGCCAGCGGCTTTCGCCTTCTCAGCGATGCGTGTGCCAACCAGCTCAGCAGCAGCTTTGTTGCCACCGTTTTTCAAGTTGGCACGCACTTCGGCCTCAGCCGTCGAAGCACTGGCGAGCACCTGGCTGCCATCACCAGAGATGACTTGAGCGTAGATGTGCGAATTGGTACGGAAAACCGCAAGGCGCGTTGCCTGCTGTGCCGTCAAGCGCAGACGCGTCTGGCGTGAGCGACGAATGCGGGCGGCTGCTTTACTTTTATTCATTTAAGTGCCTGCCTTACTTCTTCTTGGTTTCTTTGAGCGCAACGACTTCATCCGAGTAGCGGACGCCTTTGCCCTTGTACGGCTCTGGCGGACGGTACGCGCGGATTTCTGCAGCGACCTGACCAACCTGCTGGCGGTCGTAGCCAGAGATGATGATTTCGGTTTGCGTCGGGGTGACTACTTTGACGCCGGCAGGCATCTTGTGAGCCAGTGGATGCGAGAAACCGAGCGACAGATTCAACGTGTCGCCAGCAGCGGCAGCGCGGTAACCCACGCCAACCAGCGTCAGCTTCTTCGAGAAACCTTCAGACACACCCTTGACCATGTTGGCCACCAGCGCGCGGCAGGTACCCGACATTGCACGGCTATGTTGATCGCCATTGGCGGCAACAAACGTGATCTGGTTCTCTTTGCGTTCCATCTTGACCGAGCCGCCGAAATCGTGCCCCAAAGAACCAAGCGGCCCTTTGACGTCAATTCGACCGCCGATCAGAGCGACTTCAACTTTCGCCGGAATATCTACGGGGTATTTAGCAATACGTGACATGCATCATTCCCCTTTAAGCGACCGTGCAGAGCACTTCGCCGCCCATACCCAGGCTGCGTGCTTTGCGGTCAGTCATCACGCCCTTGGGCGTCGACACGATGGCGACACCGAGGCCGTTCATCACGTTCGGCAAATCATCCTTGCCGCGATAAATGCGAAGACCGGGCTTGCTTACGCGGTGGATCGCCTCGATAACAGGGCGACCGGCGTAATACTTCAGGCCGATTTCGAGTTCAGCGATTTTGGCGGCATCACCTGCAACCTTAAAATCTTCGATATAGCCTTCGTCTTTAAGAACGCGAGCGATCGCGGCTTTGACTTTGGAAGCCGGCATCTTGACCGACAGTTTTTCCATGGCTTGCGCGTTTCTGATACGTGTCAACATATCAGCGATAGGATCGGACATACTCATAACCGAACCTCCTTACCAGCTAGCTTTAGTGAGACCTGGGATCTCACCTCTGAATGCAAGCTCACGCACCTTGTGGCGCGCGAGACCGAATTTGCTGAACACGCCACGTGGTCGACCGGTCAACTGGCAGCGGTTACGCAGCCGAGTTGGGTTGGCGTTACGGGGGAATGCTTGCAGTTTGAGCCGTGCTTCAGCGTGCGCTTCTTCACCGGCTTTGCTGTCAGAAATGATTGCCTCAAGTGCGGCACGCTTTTTTGCGTACTTGGCGACGAGGCCTTCGCGTTTCTTTTCGCGGTTGATAGTGGCGAGTTTTGCCATTTTGTATTCTCGCTATGCCTGTTGCGGGGCGCGGAAGGGGAAACGGAACGCGGCAAGCAATGCCTTCGCTTCGTCGTCGGTTTTTGCTGTCGTGGCGAACGTGATGTTCATGCCGCGCAGCGCGTCGATCTTGTCGTACTCGATCTCGGGGAAGATGATCTGTTCTTTAACACCGAGGTTAAAGTTGCCACGACCGTCGAAACCACGCGGCGAGATGCCACGGAAGTCACGAACACGCGGCAGTGCGACGTTAACGAAACGGTCGAGGAACTCGAACATTTGCTTGTTACGCAGTGTCACCATTGTGCCGACTGGATAGCCTTCGCGAATCTTGTAGTTCGCGATAGCTTTCTTGGCTTTGGTAACGACTGGTTTTTGACCCACGATGGCGGTCA
>JAYWAQ010000230.1:0-2074 GCA_043782305.1 Burkholderiales bacterium | reverse complement strand
CGCGTAGCGCGTGCTCGGCCTGTTTTCTTTGCGTAATGTCTTGGGAAATGGTCAGCAAATACTCGGCGTTGCCTTGAGCATCAAGAATGGGGATTTTCTTGGTATGCAGGACGCACACTTGGCCGTTGGGCAGTATAGTGGATTCTTCCGGAATATCGAGCGGCTGCTTAGAAGCAAGAACGTCACGATCTCGAGCGTATAAAAATTCCGCTTGCGCTGACGGGAAAAAGTCTTGGTAGTCCGTGCCTAGGCATTCTTGGCGCGTGAAGTCGAACAGATGTTTGCCGGCGCGGTTAACCAGTACGCAGCGTAGCGCTTCCGCTTCTTTCACGAACACCATATCGGGTATGTGCTCGACGATCGAATCTAGGAAGCCCTGCGCGTGCCGGAGATTTTCTTCGGTTTGTTTACGATTGGTAATGTCGATATTCGTACCGATGGCGCGCAGGGCGCGTCCGTCCGGGCCGCGTTCGACCACTTTTCCGCGGCTGACAATCCATTTCCAGTCACCGTCTCCGCTTTTGACCCGATGCTCAACGCGATAGGCGTCAGTGTCGCCCTTGAACATCATCACAATCGCTTGTCGCACCCCATCGACTTCGCTGGGATGGACCAATTGAGTCAGTGAATCAATGGAGGTGAAAGTTTCTTGGCGTGGGCCACCTAGCATTACCGACCATGCCTCGCTCAAGTAAATCACGTTGTCAGCGACGTTCCAATCCCAGATTGCGGTGTCCGAGTTTTCCAGGGCGAGGCTGAGGCGTTCGTGCGAACGATGTAGTTCACCCACCATTCGATTGAAAGCGATCTGCGAATCGCTGATTTCGTCTGCGCTGGTGACCGCGACTCGATGACTGAATTCACGTGCCGCGACAATGCGGGCGGCATCTGCCAGGCGGCTGATGGGTTTGACGATGAGTCGCCGTGTGAACGGCAACCCCATGCTGATCAGAGACGCCAGCACGCCGATGCTGGCGATGGCGGCATAAATGATATTTTGGCTGTGCTCCTTCACCCCTAGTGTGCTGGCGCTACGTTTCAAATTGCCGTGTTCCGCTATTTCCCTACGCAGTGGTCCCGCAAGCGGCTCGTATGCGTATACTACGTCGAGCGTTTTATCCAATTTAGCTTGGTCGGCGTTAGGCTCGAGTTCTAAGACGGTTGCAACGCCACGTTCGACCATCCTCAAGACCTCGCGTTGACGTTTGATAAAGCCGAGGTGCTTGCCCTCTAAGCCATCCATTGACGGATGGTCACCTAATGGTGCACGTAGATTATTCAGGGCGGCGCGGGCTTGCTGTAGCGCCTCGTTCGCTTCATCGCGATAGTTTTTGCGATTCGTAATTGCGAACGAGGCTGCTTCACCGGCGGCACGTACCAGCGCTACATCAAAATCGGCGTTGAATGCCGCTTGCTGGGCGTCACGAGCCTGAACTTCTGCAGCGCGCTTTAGATCGAGCGATACCCCGATTGAACTAGCCGCCAGCAGGACAACAGCTAGGAATGCGGCGGCAGAACCGAAGATGACTTTCTGATCGAGCTTTTTTACCATGGCTATTTGATCTCAGGTTTGGATAACGAAAAACGATGCGTTGCGCAGCGGTGTGCTGCGCTAAGGATGAAGGCTGACAACTTACTCACGCCAAGAAAGTCGTCTAGCGACAGTATGCGAGGGGTATGCCTAGCCTGGCCAATAGAAACGGGAAAGATAGATGGGGTCAGTCCCCACGTGGGCGTGGTGCAAACCGTGACAAGCAGACACGCTGGCCCGGCACGATTTTCATTGCTGATCAATTTAGCTCCCCCCTGCTACGTTCGTCCGCGTACCTGCGCGAATCGAACGCGACGCCTTAATTATTATCCCTCCGCTGCGTTGTACCCTCATCGTTTCGAAGTTCGACCGAAACGCGCGAAGCCTTAGCACGGGGCGGAATTTTATTTATGCAGCCTTTGCCAATGAAACAATAATTTTTCTTAAGGATCGACCGCAAACAATTGTTTTATAAATTGGATTAGTCCCACTGTCAAGTCGATTTCCAAAGAACTAGAACTTTTTTTTGAAGTGTGGAAAATA
>JAYWAQ010000229.1:0-2074 GCA_043782305.1 Burkholderiales bacterium | reverse complement strand
GTACCAAGAATAGCGCATGTTGCGGCAATGTGCCTAAATTTTGGGCAGCTGAGACGCACACGTCGGCGTGGTTTCCGCCGCAAATTCACGTCGTGTTTTGCGGCGCTAGTTTGCCGCGGTGCAAAACAATTTGCCCGATCAGATAAAATACGTGGGTCGTTTCGTCGTCGCCTCATTTCGGGCGTTCACTGACGCAAGCAACCACCCAAAAAGCTAAAAAAGTCCTTTCGGAATCGCGGAAAGCCCATGAGCGAAGCAGTAAAAACACTACCCGGCATCAACAATTCACGTCGAAACGTGGTGATCGCAGTGGCCGCAGTGCCCGGCGCGATCACCGGTTTGGCAGTGGTTGCCCCATTTGTCGCCACGCTTGCCCCGTCAGAACGGGCTAAAGCCGCTGGCGCGCCGGTCACGGTCGACGTGGCCAATATCAAACCCGGTGAAAAACTTACCGTGGAATGGCGTGGAAAAGTGGTGTGGGTGATGCGCCGCACGCCCGAGCAAGTGGCCTCGATGGAGGCGATCCCCGCGTCGCAATTAACCGACGCTACGTCCAAAAAATCTGCGCAACCGCCCTACGTGGACGTCAAAACGCGCTCTATTTCACCCGAACTGATGGTGATGGAGGGCGTGTGTACGCATCTGGGCTGTTCGCCAACGGCGAAGCTCACGCCAGGCGAGCTCGGCAACGACTGGCCGGGGGGCTTTTATTGCCCTTGTCACGGCTCAAAATTTGATGTGGCAGGCCGCGTATTCACCGGTTCTCCCGCACCAACAAACCTGGTGGTCCCCCCGCATATGTTTGCGGGCACCACATTGACCATTGGCGTTGGCCAAGACGGAAAGGAAGCTTGAGTTATGGCATCCACTAGCCCTTCGATGTTCTCTAACCCGGTTTTGAAATGGGTCGACGCCCGCTTCCCGATGACCGGGATGATCAAAGAACATCTGACTGAGTATTACGCGCCGAAAAACTTCAATTTTTGGTATTACTTTGGCTCGCTCGCACTCCTGGTGCTGGTGTTGCAAATTGTCACCGGCATATTTCTCACCATGAACTACAAGCCGGACGCAGCGTATGCGTTTGGCTCAGTCGAATACATCATGCGCGACGTCGACTACGGTTGGCTCATTCGCTACATGCATTCGACGGGCGCATCGGCGTTTTTTGTGGTCGTTTATCTGCACATGTGCCGCGGTCTGATTTACGGCAGCTACCGTAAACCCCGTGAGTTGCTGTGGATTTTTGGCATGCTGATTTACCTCTGCCTGATGGCCGAGGCATTCTTCGGCTACCTGCTGCCGTGGGGTCAAATGAGCTTCTGGGGCGCGCAGGTGATTGTGAATATTTTCTCGGCCATTCCGTTTATCGGCCCCGAACTGGCGGTGTGGATTCGCGGTGATTATTCGATTGGCGACGCGACACTCAACCGCTTCTTCGCGTTTCACGTGATCGCGCTGCCGCTCGTGTTGCTGGGCTTGGTCGCTGCGCACATTTTGGCGCTGCACGAGGTTGGTTCGAATAACCCGGACGGCATCGACATCAAGAAAAACAAGGATCCAAAAGCCGGCATCCCGCTCGACGGCATCGCCTTCCATCCGTATTACACGGTGAAGGACATCGTGGGCGTGGTCGTGTTCCTGATGATCTTCACCATCATCGTGTTCTTCATGCCTGACATGGGTGGGTACTTCCTTGAGGCAAATAATTTCGTGCCCGCCGACCCGTTGAAAACGCCGGCACACATCGCGCCGGTGTGGTATTTCACGCCTTACTACTCGATCCTTCGCGCCATCCCACCAATGTTTGGTTCACAGTTTCCTGGCGTTATCGGCATGGGCGGCGCAACGCTGATTTTCTTCGCGCTGCCGTGGCTTGACCGCGGTGCTGTCAAATCAATTCGCTATCGCGGCAATCTGTACAAAGGCTTCTTCACGATGTTTATCGTGTGCTTCGTTGTGCTCGGTTATCTGGGCGTTAAATCGACCGACATCATGGGTCAATTTGGCGACTGGAGCTCGATTCTTGACACTAAAGAACGTGCCACTTGGCTTGCTCGCATTTGCACCATTG
>JAYWAQ010000228.1:0-15974 GCA_043782305.1 Burkholderiales bacterium | reverse complement strand
CAAAGGCGCGACACTCCACATCGGCGGTCATCGATTGCCAGGGCCGGGCAACTGGTACATGCCAACGGTGTTCTCCAACGTCAATCACACGATGGAATTGATGCTCGAGGAGAGCTTCGGCCCAATCATCGGCATTCAGAAAGTCAGTTCAGACGAGGAAGCCGTAGCGTTAATGAACGACACGCGGTACGGATTGACGGCGGGTGTGTTTACACCTGATGAGGCCCGCGCACGGAGCCTTCTCTCGCGCGTGAACGCCGGCAGCGTGTACTGGAACTGCTGCGACCGTGTAAGTCCACGATTGCCTTGGAGCGGCTATGGCGACTCCGGCATCGGCTTGACACTTTCCACTTATGGCATTCAGACGTTCTGCCGCCCCAAGGCCTGGCATTTGCGCAGCGCATGACGGACAAAAGCGCGCGACCTAAACTCACGCTGTTCGATCTCGACAACACGTTGCTCAGCGGTGACAGCGATGTGTTGTGGTGCAACTTCCTCATTCATCGGCGGGTACTTGACGGCGCCGCGTTCTCGGCGCGCAACGCAGAAATGGATGCGCGTTACCGGGATGGAACGGTGTCAGCTCAATCGTTTAGCGACTTCTACATGAGCACTTTGGCCGGGCGGATGCCTGAGGATTGGGAGTCGTTGCGTCAAGATTTCTTAGCCAGCGAAATCATCCCCCGCATTCCGTTCGTCGCGCAGGCGCTCGTGCGGCATCACCTGAAAGAAGGCGATCTGGTCGTCATGACGACCGCGACCAATCGTTTCATCACCGAACTGACGGCTCGCCATCTAAACATTGAAAATTTGATCGCAACCGAGCCCGAACTGATCGACGGAAAATTCACGGGGCGCACCCAAGGCGCACTTAATATGCGTGACGGCAAGGTGTTTCGCCTGCACACTTGGCTCGCAGAGCGCGGCGCGGCACTCGCCACTTACGTGAGCACTGCCTACAGCGATTCAATCAACGATCTACCGCTGTTGCAGGCGGTCAACACGCCCGTGGTCGTCGATCCGGACTATCAGCTCGCGGCTTGGGCGAGCGAGCATGGGCACTTAAGTCTCTCACTCCGCTAGGAGTCAGATCGGGACTTCGCTATGTGAAGGCAGCAGCGGATGCAGTTGGCTGCCGACGATTCAATGAAGGCGTACGGCACTGAAAACGCTAGGGACGCGCCCGACACAACACCGGGAATTTCACTCCCCTTCAAGTACGGCAGCGCCGTGCTGCGTGCAAAGGACATGGCGCTCGCCTACAGTCGTCAACCGAAGATCATGCAATTGCCCGCGCATCCCATTTTCCGCCGTCATCACACCGATCCGCGTTGGCTGCAACTGCTAGACAAAATCAAGTTTCCTTTGCTACGCCAAAGCTGATTTGACTGGCGCACCGCGACAATCCACTTCATCCGCTGATAAGCCAGCCTGCACTAGGGCGAAGGCGTTTGCGGCATAAATAGTGGCGTCGCAAAAAACATGCGGCCAGTGCGTTTGTCTTCGATCATGATAAGAATCGGCAGCGGAATGCCCGAGAGCGTCGATAGTCCGTCTGGCGGCGCGTAGGTGTAGACCGATCCAATACCGTCGTCAAACAGCACCTGCGTGCAGTTCGGCGCACCGACGAAGATACAGCCGCCCAGATCAACGCCAGTCGGGGATTGGTACAAAGAATCGGCGATAAGTTTGTACTCGCCATGAAGGCCGACCAGCTCTTTCACGCCTTTCTTAATCTGATCTTTCAAATCGAACAAATCATCAACGCTCTGGAATCGATCCGGATTGGTCAATGCGTCGCGGCCAAGGCTTGCCCCTTTCTTCAGCGTCTCCCACAAGCCGCCAATAAAATTTTTCACGAAGGCCTTAGTGCCGGTGACTAAATCCGGCCCGACAATAGTGACCGTTGCCAGCAGCGGATGGTTGATACGCATGGGGACTTCCATAAATGCGTGCGGCGAGCTGAACGACCGGAACGACAATGATGCGCCCGAGACCACCTCGGAGATTTCTGCGCCCTGCAAGTAAGGCAACGCCGTGCCGCGTGCGGCTGACATGGCCGCAGCCCAGCCTGCCTGCCCCGTGAGATCCGCCGCAAATTTCTTGGAGTTCTTGTAGGTTTTTTCTGCCTCTTCCATGATCTTGTCCACCATGAAATCCACGGCGAGTGTGGTCGTTACTTCAGCAAGCGTTGATTTTGGGTGATCAGCGCCGCGCTTGAGATGCGGAAAATCGACGCTCCGACGCGGCAACCCCGCGACCACTGCAATCTCGTCGGTCAACGCTTCGTAGAAATCCGGGATAACGCTCGACGTGAGGACAATCATCTCGGGTGCGTTCAGCACCAGACCATATTCGCTCATCGTTAACGCATCGATACGGCGCACCCGATCCAGAAATTGATCCATCAGATTGCGCAGGTTAAGCATGCCACCGCCCGGAGCGCGGAACGCTGCGGTAATAGCTTGCAGATCATCAATCGAGTCTCGCAACACCTGTTGTGCAAGCAAATCGTCATCCGTCGCTTGCAACGCAGGACGGATCGTTTGTAGATATTCAAGCGTCGGCGCAAAGCCGACTGGCAATGCAATTGGCGTGGCCAGGCGCAGCGATGAAATATCCAGCGCGCGCCACGTATTGACCATCTGGGCGAGGATCGCTTTCATCTGCGTCTCATCGTTAGCGAGCCTCGCCGCACGCAATGTGGGCGCGTAATTGTCAAAGCTGTTGAGTGTGCTCATCAGCGCTGCAAACTGCGCGCCGTTGGTGGTCTTTCCTGCTGGTTTCGGCAGCATCACCGCGAAGGTCGCGCTGGCGGTTCTCGCATTGACGCTGTCGGTCGCGATAACGGTGAACGCACCGAGCGTGCTTGCGCTCGCACTGATCGTCGTGCCCGACACCGTCGGCAACGAGCCCAAATAAGGTACGCGTGCTGCAACGATGCTGTAGGTGAGACTCGGCAAGGCAATCGCATTGCCATTCACATCAAACGCGCTGGGTTGCAGCGTGATAGTTTGGTCGGCAGTAAATACGTTACTGCTGAGCGCGAGTGCTAAACCGTTGCCCGCTGAAACGGTGAGGGTTGCTGCACCGGGCGGCAGGCTAAGGCCAGAGCCGGGCGTTTGCGCGATGACCGTGCCAGCCGGTGAACTGCTGAATTGACGCACTATGGTGACGCTAAAACCCACTGCGGTGAACCGCGATTGCGCCACCGTTTGTGGCAGTCCAACCACACCGGGCACAAGCACTGGCTGTAACCCTTTGGATACGGTCAATCGAACGTCATCAAACTGCGCAACGGTCGCTCCTGCCACGGCATCTTGCGCGAGCACGGTGCCAGCAGGTTGTGACGAGAATGCCTCTGCCCAAACCACACCTTGCAAACTCGCGGCAAGCAGCACCGTTTTGGCGGCGTCGGCTTGTGTGCCGACCACATTCGGAACAGTCGCCGACACTGTGGATGCATTGACGATGAAGATCTGATCGGTGCTGGCACCGCGCGAGTCGGTCGCGGTGACGATAATGGTGGCCAACCACCCGCATGGCCCGCCGCAAGGGTTTTCAAAGCGGATCCGCGTAGGCGTATCAAGCGTCACCCACGACGGCGCGGATTTCAGTGAAAAAGTAATGGTGTCGCCGGGGTCAGGATCCGTTGCCGACAAGTTGTAATAGTGCGTGACCGGCCCCGGCAAAGGTGGGGCGTAGCGCTGCCAGAGGCTGACCGGGGGCACCGAGGTGAACACCGGTGGCTGATTGCTGGGCTCAACGCGGATGAACACATTGGCCGGGGCGGAAGCCGCGCTGCCGTCGCTTGCCTGATAAGTGAATTTCGTTGCCTGCACTAGCCGTGGATCGCCCACGCTGCCCTGTTGCACCGGCGTGCGGAAGATGCGCGACATAGCGGTGTCGTGCAGCACCCGCGCGTTGGCATCAATCGAGGTTGAGCGATATTGAATGTTCGGAAAGGCCTTGGGGCCGGGCATCCAGTTGTTGCTGCCAGCGCCGCTGTGCAGCCATGGCCCGACCCGCGACGCGCAGGTGCCGGGTGGAAAACCGGTAAAACCGCAATTGAAGGTAACGGAACCGCTATGCAAAATGTCGACATGACCGTCGTTATTCATATCGATCAGGCGCAATGTCGACAAGCCATTGTTGCTCTCGAACGACCAAAACGGATCGACTTTCCGCACGCCGGTTCTGCCATCAAGGATCATCATGCGGCCATATGCCAAAAACACCACCTCATTGATGCCATCACCGTCCAGGTCATACACCTGTGGGGCGGCAGACGGTAGCGAGCCGAAGCGGTTGATGTCGTAATACGGACTGACGACCGGGTCGGTGGGCACATCACGCGGAACAACGTAGGCCCAGATCAGCCGACCATCGTCCCGAAACGCATAGACAATGCCGTCGACGCCAATGACGATGTCGGAGCGACCATCGCCATCCACGTCGGCAATCACCATCTGCGTGATGAAATTTCCCGCCAGTGGAATGCGGCGCTTGAGCACGCCGTCATGGCTGTAGATGAAGATGCCGAGCTCGGAGGCGGCGTAGGGGCTCCCGAGATTGGTACTGCAAACGCAATGCACGATTTCAGCCTTGCCATCGCCGTCCAGATCGGCCACCACGGTGTCGAGCACGGGCTTGGCAAGCTGCCATGCCAGCGCGAAATTGCCAGCGGCATCTTGCTTCCACACTTCACTGCCCGAGACGAGGTCCACAATGCCGTCGCCGTCGATGTCAAACGCGATGGGCGGCATTTCCGAGAGTGCGCCTATAGCGGGCTCGTACACGCGGATACCGTTCGGGTTCGGCGCGACCAGTGTTTTGAGCACGCGACCGTCCGTCGGGCTGATGATGAGGACGGCACGACACGCACGATTTTCATCGGCTGCGAGTCCGGTCACAGCACGGCAACCGGCGGTGCGTGGGGCGCCACTTGAATCAACGTAAGCGGTGAGGCCGTCGTTCGCGGTGACGTGTACGTTCATCAGCAATACCGGCGCATCACCCGCGCGCAGCCGCGCAACGCCCACGCCGCGCGCCCAAGCCAAGCCGCCCGGCGTGAAGCCGCCGGGTGGGACCGGTGTAGTGCCTCGGCGCGCATCCGGGTGCGGCTTCGATAAAGGCGGTGACACCCATTTGACTTTACCTAGATGGTTGTAGGCCACGATGTGGTCGCCCCATCCGGGCTCACGTCCGCACTGAACCGTCGCCACGTAAGACGGCCGGCCGCTATCGTCGATGTCTGCCAGCACACGGTGGTACATGTTGGTGACCGCCAGGAGATTGCAGTCCCCAGCGCCGGTGGTATCAATCGTCCAAAGCTGGCTACCGTCACGGCCTGACCGCGCTTGAATGTCCGAATTTTGCTGGTGGGTAACCATGTCGGGATAGCCATCGCCATTTAAGTCCGCCACCAACACAGGCGCACCGGCAACTTCGCTGTTGGCAGAATTCCAGATCGGTGCAACCGAGAACGGCGTGCCAGGAATCGTGGCAGGCGCTTGATAGCTGAAAGAGCCGTCGGCAGCAAATGCGGTCAAGCTGCCTACCGTTGGGTCGCTAAGTTTGGCGGCAGTGAGTCCGGCGTTGCTGCCCGTGTCAGCGTCCGCGTCGTTGCCGAGCACACCGCTGGCGGGCACCGTCAACACGCTGCCCACTTTCACCGAATAGCTGTCGTCCCGAGCTTGTGGCGCGCTGTTCGGAGTGACCGAAATTTTGAACATCGCCACATCAATGCCGCCTGCGCTATCGACCACTTTAATCTTTGCGTACGGCGTGCCGATGTGACTCGCTTGCACCGGCCATGCGAGCGCGCCCGCTGCAGTCACGGTCATGCCGGATGGGCCTTCCAGCAGCGAATAGGTGAGCGTGTCACCGGCGTCGGGGTCAAGCGCCAGCAAGTTGCGTTTAAAGTTTGCGCCGACCGTACTGGTCGCGTCTGCCTTGCTTGCAACCGTGAATTTCGGTGCCTGGTTGATCGCCAATACAGTGACCGTGAAACTCGCCTGAGCCGATTGATTGGCCGCATCCGCAACTCGCACGGTGACCGCATGGACGCCGATTTGGCTTGCCGTCGGTGTGAAGACAAAGCGCGATGAACCCGCTGGCGTGAGTGACGCGCCGCTTGGCGCGACCGGCAGGCTATAGGTCAAGGTGTCGCGCGGATTGGCGTCCGCGCCCGCGAGCGGCATCGTGAGCGTTTCACCCAGGCGCATCGTTTGGTTGGCGAACGCACCGATCACCGGCGCGGCACTTGCGGCCACGTTAACGGTCACCGTAACGTCTTTGCTGCTGCTCAAGGCTCCGTCACTGGCCGCAAAGCGCAGCACGTAGGTGCCGGGAACGTCAAAGTCAAAAAAAGCTGCCGTGCTACGGTTGGATGTCTCGCGCGCCGCGTTGGCGAGTGCCGTGGTTAGCAGACTGGGTGGAGTGTTTATGTCGGCACCGAAGAACACCGGTCGCGAACCGGATAGCTGTGTCCATCGATAAGTCAGCGGCGACCCAATCGGCAACCCGTCATCGGTCACAGTCGGCGCGAAGCTTGTCGAATTCGTTGGCAGGGTCAGGGTCAGCGCCGTCGGCAGGTTGGTGATCACCGGTGCGAGGTTACCGGCGACGGGAGCAGCATTAACCGTCACGGCGACATCACTAGTGGTACTCAGGCTCGAATCGCTGACTGTCAGGCGCAGGACATACACACCCGGCGCGGCGCCGAACGTTGCGGTGGTGTCTTTAGTATTGCTAGATGAAAAAGTGACGGCTGCGCCTGAAACCTTCGTCCACGCGTAGGTCAGTCCGGCGGGCGGATTGGGCAGGCCGTCATCGGTGACCGTGGGCGTGAAGGTTGCCGAATTCGTTGGCAAGGTCAGGGTGAGCGTTCCCGGCAGCCCGGATATCGCGGGAGCCTGATTGCCCTGCACAAAAGGGTTGACCGTGATGGTGACGTCGCTGCTGGTCGACAGCAGCGAATCACTAGCCGTCAGCCGCAGCAAGTAGCTGCCTGCCTGATTGATCGTTACGGCAGTGCTGGCCACCGCAGCGTTGGCGAAAATCGCAGTGCCGGGGCCAGAAACCTTGCTCCAGGTCAAGGTAAGCGCACCTGGAGGATTGGGCAATCCGTCGTCGCTGGCGCTACCGCTCAGACCCACCACGACGTTGCCTGCCGCGCTCGGCAGCGTCACCGTTTGCGGGCTACCTGCGGAAACCGTGGGGGCGGTGTTGCTGCTCACAGGCACATCGAGACGGATGTCCGCATCAACGCGAAGTGCTAACTCGGCGCTCTCCACTTTAGCAAACAACGCAACCAGATCGGCGCTACCCGCTGGCGTTCCCAAAGCGTCGCCGCGATTGCCGCTGATCAGTGGATTAGTGCCAACCCAGTCGTTGGTGAAACCGTCTTTAGTGATGGCATAGGCAAGCGCGCTTCCCAGGCCGAACAGACCAATGCCAATTCCGACTGCCAGCAAGGCGTGAATCGCGCCGCGCGAGGCACCTGTTCCGAAGCGCCGAATCAACCACGCACCGAGAACCGCCAGCGCTATCGCCAGGCCGAACAGTCCAAACTCACCCAGCGTCGGAACCGGCACGATGGCTACGGCACCGACGGCGGGCACGCCCGCAGCGACCTGCAACGCTGTCAACGGAAGCAGCGCGTCCGTCGAGCCATCCGCCGCGCGCGAAGCCACCGCGAGACGAATGACCGTCGCTTGCGTCGGGTCGGCGTTGAGGGCAATCGCCGTCAGCGGCAGACTGAGTTCGACCGCGGTAGTGCCGCCGACTCCGTTGCCCAACGGCAGCGCATACGCCGCACCGGCAAGAGCCGTCGGCGCAGAAAATGTGGTTCCAGTCAAACAGGTCAACCGTTGCAGCGACGTTACGGTCGCCGCGCTAGCGGTAGTGGTGACGGTCGCGCGAACTATTTGCTCAATTCCACTCGCAGTTCCTTTGGCAGTGGCGACGGTGCATCCCGAGGTGGCGCTGGCATCAACGTCAATCAGAACGTCGTACTGGTGTGTTGCCGCATTGCTGGCATTGGCCGTCAGCAATGCGCTGATCACGACGCAAAATAGGTGATGCCACCGCATCGTTCTGTAACTCATGAACGCACCCCTCGCCGATCATCTATTTGATATTGGCAAGTCTGCGGCCAAAGTTGCGACAATTAGTGTCTTAACCCCTACCTGCGCGTTACGCAAACGTTACATATCACCGATCCATGCCCTTCACACCTCCTGACGACCAAATCGAAGCCGAGCTTGTGCGCGTGCTCGACAGTCGCAGCTTTGGTCGCTCAACGCGACAGCGCGCATTGCTGCGCTACCTCGTTGATGCGCGCGGCGCGGTGGGATCGGCGCGGCTGAAAGAAGGCACGATTGCGCTTGATGTTTTTGAGCGCGATGCGGCGACCTACGATTCGGCCACTGACGGCATCGTGCGCGTGTCAGTCAATCGCTTGCGTGATCTGCTAGATCGCTATTACGAAGACGAAGGCGCGCACGCTGCCCTGCGGTTTGAAATTCAGCGCGGCAGCTATGTGCCCATCATTCGCCGCGCCACTCCGACCGGCTTGCCGCTGATGCCGCGCATCGCGGTGTTGCCGCTGGCGAATTTCACTGGCGACTCATCGCTTGATGCGTTATGTGATGGGCTCACTGAAGACGTGATTGATGCGTTAGCGCATGTCGAGGATGTGCGGGTCATTGCCCGAACTTCGAGCTTTAAATACAAGGGACTTGCGCTTGACGTTCGGACGGTTGCGCGCGAGTTGTCGGTAGATGCGATTGTCGAGGGCAGCGTGCAGGCGCTGGGCACGCGCATCCGCATCACGGCGCAGATGATTCTCGGCAGCGATGGCACACATCTGTGGAGCCATGCATTTGAGGCTGACGCCAGCGACCGCGACTTGTTGCAGCTCGCGTTGATTGACTTGATGAGGCGATCTCTTGGCGCATCAACCTTCGCCCGTGACGCAGCAAAAAATCCCGATCCGTCGCACGCGGCAGTAACTCTTCTGCCCGCCACCGAGGCCGCCATTGTTGCCTACCATCGCGGGCTGTACAGCTACCGCAAAGACACGACCGAGGGCTTCACAGCTGCCGAAATCGCGTTGAACGATGCCATAAAGATCGAGCCGGAATTTGCCCGCGCACACGCAGCGCTTTCGCGAGTGTTTTGGGCAATCGGCAACTCGGGTGCCCGCCCGCTGAGGGATTGCGCCACGTTGGCGCTGCGATCGGCGCGGCATGCACTGGCGCTCGCCCCTAACGACCCAATGGTATTGTCAGCCCACGGGTATCTCGAATTTTTTGTGAATTACGATCCCGCCGCTGCATTCGCGAGCGCAGCGCGTGCAATTGCAGCAGGCCCCAACACCGTTGAAGCACAGTTGTTTCACGCCAAAATTTGTACTTACACGCGGCGTTTCATTGACGCCGATGCAAGCCTAAGCAAGGCGCAGTCGCTTGACCCGTTGTCAGTTGATCCGTTGCATGGGCGCATCGCGCGTTGCATCGTGGCACATGATTACGCGCCCGCGCTTGCCCTGACCGATCAATTGCTGGCGCTTGAACCGGCGTCGAGCATTGGCTGCTGGAATCGTAGCCACATCCTGCGCAAGCTAAATCGCTTTGACGACTGCGACAAAAATTTTGCCGACACGGTTGCGCGCTGGCCCGATTCGGCGCGCTACGCCACGCTGATGCAATGCCTCACGCGCGCCAGTGCAGGGGATCATGCGCGCGCGATAACGCTGCGTGCGGCAGCGCTCGCCGAAGTGCTGTGGGACGAGGATCCGATCGTTTACGCCATCATCGACGCGCTGCTGGGGGATGACGACGCGGTGTATCGCGCATGGGAACATTCGATTGCGCAGCACGATCCGTTTGTGTACCTGTCCCACCACTACGAAGAATTTGATCGCTTTCGCGGTGAGCCGAGATTTATTGCGATCACCGATGCGCTTCATCTGAGCTGATGGTCGCTGCATGGGCGCACCGTATGGAATGCGCTTACGGAAGAAAAGCAAAAAGAAGGAAAATCCGGGCAAAGCAGAATAATTTTGCAAACACAGCAAAAAAGCAAAGTACCGGATGTCAATGGATCCCAGCGAATCGCTGATCGCCGTAGAGCTTGAACGTGCGCTTGAGAGTCGCACCTTTGCACGCTCGGCGCGCGCTCGCGATCTGCTGCGCTATCTGATAGACAGCAAGCGCTTGGGGCACGCCGTGCGGCTCAAGGAAAGCGCCATTGCACTCGACGTATTCAGTCGCGACGCCGCGACCTATGATTCGGCCTCCGACGGCATCGTTCGTGTCTCGGTCAATCGACTACGTGAACTGCTGGATCGCTACTACGCCGATGAAGGCCGCAGCAGCGGCGTTCGATTTGAGATTCAGCGCGGTGGCTACACGCCCATCATCCGGCGATCAACGCCCGCAGGCTTGCCCGACTCGCCGCGAATTGCCGTGCTGCCGCTTGGCAACTTCACCGGTGACACGCAAAACGAAGCGTTGTGCGACGGCCTGACCGAAGACATCATCGATGCGATGACGCGGGTGCCGGAGGTTCGCGTGATTGCGCGCACGTCAAGCTTTCGCTTCAAGGGCGTGGCGCTCGATGTGCGCAACATTGCCAGTGAACTTTCGGTTGATGCACTGCTTGAAGGCAGCGTACAAATTGTCGGTGATCGGCTTCGCGTTACGGCACAGCTTATTCTCGGTAGCGACGGCACGCACCTGTGGAGCCACGCGTTCACCTTCGCGAGCAGCGAACGTCGCGAACTGCAGGACGCGCTGATCGACATCATGTTGCGCTCGCTGAAACCCGGTGTACCGGTACTCGCGGCTGCACCTACATCTGCCCCCGCTATAAGCCCGCAGGCGCAAAGCCTCATCGATCAGGCGCGCGGCCTCAACGTCACGCAGGTGCCAGACAATCTGACCTACGCCGAGACGCTGGCGCAACGCGCGACCGAGCTCGCCCCCGAGCATGCCGACGCGTGGTTCGTGCTCGCGATGGTGCGCTATTCGCGTCGCTCTGCGTTCACCAGCGTGGCAATGCATGAAGGCGCTGGCTCGGCTACCGACGCGCTGCAGCGCGCGCTCGCGCTCGACCCAGCCAATGCGCAGGCGATATCGCTCTCTGCTTACATGCTCATCACCGAGTCGTTGCGATGGACTGAAGCTTTGCAGCGAGCTCGAAGGGCGGTGTCGCTGGCGCCCAATCATGCGGGCGTGAATGGGCGCCTGGCGTTCATCCAGCTATGTTTCGGTCAGTTTGATGAATCCGTGCAAACGTACGCTCATGTCTTTTCGCTGGATCCGTTGGCACCGCCCGCGCGTTATCACTATGCGCTCGCGTTGGCGGCTGCCGGGCGAGCGGAAGGTGCATTACGTTGCATTGAAGACGGACGGAAAGTACTCGGTGATTCACTCTTGCTTCAGGAAACGCTCTGCTCGATTCTGGAAATGTCCGGCGACATCGATACTGCTGCCAGCGTTTCGCAAAAAGCACTGTTGCAGTACCCTGCTTCGATCAGCATCATGATGCACGCGGCGTATGCGTTAGCTGCACAGGGACTGCTTACCAAAGCACGTGCGCTTTGCGAACGCTATTGGGCAGCACCGACAGCAACGCTTGCCTCGCAACACTACGTTCGCATGTATGTCGAAAGCGGTGGCTCAGATGTCGATGCTTTCTTTTCGAACGCGATGGCCGTGGCGGGTAACCATGAGCCACAAGTTATGTTGCTGCCCTCGTCACCTATCTTTAAAAAGTATCATCGCGACGCGCGCTGGCAAATATTGCTTGAAAAGCTCCAATTTCCGCAACGCTAGCGCTTCATTCGCTCCCATTTCGTACGCACACCATGCTCGCCAATCGCCTCGCCCATATCGAACCCTTCCACGTCATGGAGATCGCGGCGCACGCGCGTGCGCTTGAGGCACAGGGCCGCGACATCATTCACATGGAAATCGGCGAGCCGGATTTTCCGACGCCGCAGCCGGTGATTGACGCCGCGCAAATACAGCTCGCAAGTGGGCAGATTTATTACACCAGCGCGCTCGGCATTTGGCCACTGCGCGAGGCGATCAGCAGTCACTACAAACGCATTCACGGGCTCGACATCGCGCCGGAGCGCATCATCGTTACGGCGGGCGGATCGGCAGCGCTGTTGCTGACGTGTGCGCTCACCGTTAACCGCGATGACGAGATTCTGCTCACAGACCCGTCGTATCCCTGCAATCGCCATTTCGTGCGCGTGATGGAAGGTGTGCCGCGCACCATCGCCGTGGGGCCGGAGGAGCGCTACCAGTTCACAGCTGATCTGATTGATCGCGCCTGGACGGCAAAGACCAAAGGCGTGCTCGTCGCCAGCCCGTCCAACCCAACCGGCACGAGCGTGCGCGAAGGTGAGCTGAAACGCATCGTCGATTGCGTCGCAACGCACGGCGGCGCGTTGATTTCCGATGAAACGTATTCCGGCCTCAACTACGGTCGTACTCCGGAAACCGTGCTGACGCACACCGACGACGCGTTCTCGGTCAACAGTTTCTCGAAATATTTCAACATGACCGGCTGGCGGCTCGGCTGGCTGGTCGCGCCAGAACGCCACGTTCGCGATCTCGAAAAGCTGGCGCAGAACCTCTACATTTCGCCCGCCGCGTTGTCGCAGCATGCGGCAGTGGCCTGCTTCACGGAAGCGGGTTATGCGATTGCCGAAGCCCGCAGATCCGAGTTTGAAGCTCGTCGAAACTACTTCGCCAACGCACTGACCCAAATCGGATTCAAGATTCCCATCATCCCTGACGGCGGATTTTTCGTCTACGCCGACGTGAGTGCGTTCACGACGGACAGCGAAGCCTTCGCCAGCGAAATACTCGACAAAACTGGTGTCGCGTTTGCGCCGGGCATTGATTTCGGCGATTTCCGGTCGCGCGAACATGTTCGCATGGCGTACGCCGTGAATATGGCGAAGCTGCAGGACGGTGTGCGGCGGTTGGCTGCGGTGTTGAAGTAGCCACGATGAAGCCCTGCGAAATCACGGGACAGCCGGCACGTTTGAGCGGAGAACCCTCGATTCCTCTGCGCTGCATTGAGGCTACGTGGTGGAATTTCAACGCCAAGGATTCGAAACAGCTTTTTCGCGAGATGCCTGTTTCATGTGCGTATGACGGCTGAAAAGCTCAATTCTCGACATTAGCGATTTCACGACTTTCGCTTAATTGGGAAGGGGCTTATACGAAAAAGCTGTACTCCAAAACTCAACAAAAAAGCGGCCCGAAAGCCGCCTTTTTCGTGCGCCAGAAGCATTACTTCAGGTCAGCCACCAGCGCGTTACGCACTGTCTGCGGAATCGGGTTGATCGCCGCCTTGTAGCGCGGATGATCAACACCCACAGCGAGCCCCACGCCGTACTTGAGCGCAGCCTTCATCTCTTTGGTCAGCTCGAAGCGCAGGAAATGCACCGACGACGTTTTGTAATCGTTTTCGCGATCCTGATCTTCGTCGGCGATCGAATACAGCTTGGAACTGCCTTCGACCTGAATCCAGATGCGGTCTTCGATCCCGATCAGCTGCGCAAGCTGGCGTTTGCGCTCCACCTCATCGGTGTATTCGAGCATCATCGTCGCTTTGAGGTTGCTGCCGTCCGGGATCAGGGGCAGGTAAGCATCAAGCTCGTTCTGCACGCTATCGCCTGCGTCGGAGCCTTCGACTTCGCTTTCTTCACGAAGCATTTCCTGAATCTGATAGCGCACGGTCATCTCGTCTTCAAATTGCAGCGCGAGGTGATTGCCCAGATGAACTGTGCGATTTTTTTTGTGCGCCATCACCTCTGGTCGAAAGGTGGGACGACGCTTTGTATATTCTTCAAGCGACCAAAGATTAGCCCGTGTTAGTACAGGCGTTGACTTCTTAGCCATAATCCAATCCGTAGGTAGTCGATACATCTCAATCGGCGGGCGACTTCTGGTGGCACCCTGCTCGAAATACCGGATCCGATGCTGCGCGATGCTTGGAAACCTAATTAGTTATAGGTCTCGGCACCCTTTCTCCTGCGCGCACCGTTATGTACGGTAGACTACGATTTTAGGTCGCCGGTTCCAGAAAAGCCAGCCCCGCGAGTCCTAGAAAGTCAGTAAATCGCTCTAATGCGGATCATTCTTAACGCGATTTTGACGAATTTGCACCAAATTCAGGCTCGAAGAGGGCGTTTCGGTAAGCGATCGCTTACCGGGAAAACCCTAATGACTGGGAACGCGCCGAGGACGGGTCGTTAAATCTCTTCGTACAGCGGCAAGGTCAAAAATTCTTCAAAAGAATCTTTGGTCGCCATGTCGGAAAAGATCACCGCCGCGCGGTCAAATTTACCCTCAAAACCGCCCGCTTTGATCTTGGCCAGCTCTTCCGGCACCATCGCTTTGACCATTTCGGCAGTGACTTTGCGGCCATCGTCGAGGACGCCTTTAGGGGTACGAATCCATTGCCACACCTGCGAGCGCGAGATTTCGGCGGTCGCGGCGTCTTCCATCAGGTTGTGAATCGGTACGCAACCATTGCCCGCGAGCCAGGCACCCAGATAGTGAATACCGACGTTGATGTTCATGCGCAAACCGAACTCCGTAATCGGCGTTTCGGGCTGGAAATTCAGAAGATCCGCCGCACTCACTTTAACGTCAGGACGCTGTTTTTCCCATTGATTCGGCTTGTCGCCGAGCACGTCAACAAACTCTTTCATCGACGCTTCAACCAGGCCTGGATGTGCGACCCAGCCGCCGTCGTAACCATCCGTTGCATCACGCTTTTTGTCGGCAATGATGCCGCCCATAGCGATAGCGTTTTTTTCGGGATCGTTCTTGATAGGGATCAGCGCGCTCATGCCGCCAATAGCCGGCGCACCGCGACGATGGCACGTCTCCAGCAACAGCAGTGCGTAAGAACGCATGAACGGCGCGACCATCGTAACCTTGGCGCGATCCGCGAGGCAGAAACTCTTGTCGAGCTTGAACTTCTTGATGCAGGAGAAGATGTAATCCCAGCGACCTGCATTCAAACCCGAGCTGTGCTCGCGCAACTCGTAAAGCATCTCTTCCATCTCGAACGCGGCATTGATCGTCTCGACCAGCACCGTCGCCTTGATCGTGCCCTGCGGCAGGCCGAGCTCGTTTTGTGTCATCACGAACACATCGTTCCACAGGCGCGCTTCGAGGTGTGACTCAAGCTTCGGCAGGTAAAAGAACGGGCCGTAACCGCGCGCGATCTGCTCTTTCGCGTTGTGGAACATGAACAGCGCGAAATCGAAGATGCCGCCGTGAACGCGCTTGCCGTCAATCAGCACGTGTTTCTCTTCAAGATGCCAGCCGCGTGGGCGCACTTGCAGAGTCGCGATCTTTTCGTTCAACTTGTAAGTCTTGCCCTTTTGCTCAAGCGTCAACGTGCGGCGTATCGCCTTGCCGAGATTGATCTGGCCCTGAATCTGGTTATCCCACGACGGCGAATTCGAATCTTCGAAATCGGTCATGTAGCTGTCGGCGCCGGAGTTGAACGCATTGATCACCATCTTGGCATCGACCGGACCAGTGATTTCTACGCGGCGGCATTCGAGCGCCTTCGGCAATGGCGCGATCTTCCATGACGCATCGTCGCGAATGTGCTTTGTTTCCGCCAGGAAATCGAGTTTTTCGCCCGCGTCGAGGCGCTTGGCGAGCACAACACGCGAGGCCAGCAGTTCCTGACGACGTGGCTCGAACGCACGATGCAGCTTGGCGACCAGCGCCATCGCTTCAGGCGTCAGGATGGCGGCGAAGTCAGCGGAAATGGGGGCAGTGATCTCGATGCCGGGGCCGTAGGTAGGTGTTGTCATAGTTGCAGAATGGTTATGAGCGATGATTTATGTGTGGACCGGGAGTAAGGGCGATGCCAAATTGGCGCCTGCCTATGCTGTCGGGTAACGGGAAAATGGT
>JAYWAQ010000227.1:0-16007 GCA_043782305.1 Burkholderiales bacterium | reverse complement strand
GACACCATGATGGCCAACTATGAGCGGATGGCCACGAAGCAGAACAACTTGAAGACGCTTGAACAAGCGAGTGAAGCTCGATTGGCCATGAGCCGCGTCACTGAACAACAACTGGCCATCCTTTACGCCCGGACAGGATTTCCGAATCTTGCCGCAGCGGTGATTGCCAGCGAGTTACTGGCATCGCGGCCAGCGAAAGAACAAGTAAAGTCATCGCCCTTCCCCAGCGCAGCGGCAGTCGTCAGTCAGTGCAATGCGGTGGACTCCTCGCCCGCAACGCGCTATGCGGAGCTGATCGCAAAGGAAGTCACCTCGGGCATTCTGGCTGCCGCCACCTTCGTATGCACTCAAGACATCCTTGGTGAAAACGGTTCGGCTGTCTGTATTCCATTCGCAATTGCCGACGATGTCGCGCAAAGCCTGTTCAATGTTGCGACGTTTTGCTCAGGCGAAGGCGGGAGCAATGCGGTTGACGCCAGCTACCTGCGGCTTGAGCATCTGCACAACGACTTGACCGCCGGTATCTCGACCATTGTCAGTAACGACAATTCCAACAAAACCGCGATCATCAACAACGACAACGCCAACACTGCGAGCATCGTAAGCAATGACAATTCCAACAAAACCGCGATCACCACCAACGACAACACGAATACCGCCAACATCATCGCCAACGACAACGCAAACAAGACCGCACTAATCACGGTGGCCAATGCGAACACCGCGACCATCGTTAACAACGACAACGCAAACAAGACGGCCATCATCAACAACGACAACGCAAACAAGACAGCCATCATTACCAATGACAACGCCAATACCGCCACGCTCGTCGCCGAAATCCGCGCCCTCGGATGCGAGATCGTCCGCTTGCTGAATACGCCCGATGGTCAACGGGCTTCGGCGATCATGGCTTGCTCTGCAGCACCTGGATTCCCGTATAGCTGGAACAAGAAATAATTCCAGCGGGCGGCCGGTGAGACAAAAACATTGATACAGCTTTTGTCTTTGATCCAGCTTTTACTTGGGCTGGCTGCCAATTTTCAACTTTATCGACTTTAGCCGAATATCGGGCGTAGTCCCTGCAGAAACGGGATTAAACGCAAGAGCTGTTAGGCAATAACGCTTCGATTTCTGCCCAGTCCCGTCTTTTCACGCAGATGCAATCAGGCAGCGGGCTTACCGGGAAGTCGATCAGCAGGCAACACGGCAGCACACGCCGACGGGGCGTATACCCAGCGGCGCGGCGCGCCCTTGCTCTCGCCCTCAACCACCACGGACGCACCGCGCTCAAGCCGCGCCAAAAGCTCGGAGATGATCGCGTCCGATGATCGAATCAGATTTCCGTCTACTCGCATCAGCACATCGCCATCGGCAATGGCAAACATCGCGGTCGTGCCCCCCGTTCCCTTCGCGCGAATGCCGCCAGCCGCACCCGGCAAGGGCTCGAACATGCGCGCAAACGTCGCTTTTTCCGACATCAGCGCCTTGACCATGCTGTCCGCCATGAAGATCGCGCCCGCGCGGTCGCCACCGGTCAAGCGGCATGCCGAAGCCACGGGTAACACCACTTTTTTCGTGGGATCAACACGTGGCACAAGCACGGTTACCCGATTCTCGGCACCGCCGGAGGCCAACACGACCGCGTCGCGATCCACGCGCACAATCTTTTCACCCGATGGCAAAGCGTCGCCGACCGCTAGCGACAGTCCGCGCGTGGCAGCGCTATTCACGCCCACAAAATACGCGCGATCACCGGCTACACCCACCAACTTCATGGCCCCCACCGTCACCGCCTGAGCGTTGGTCGCAGCACCTTCAAGAGTTGGGGCTTGCAAGGCAAACGGTCTCCACGCTAGCAATTTCGCGGTTTTCGCGTCGCCCCAAAGGCCAACGGCAAGCGCACAAGCCCAGCCGAAAAGCCCCGCAGCAACGATTGCAGCCAGCGCGGTGGCGAGCTGCTCCAGCCTATAATTTGAGGTTGTTCCCTGCTTCACCTAGCGTCGCTTTGCTCATGGTTTTGTTGAGTTAGAGCGTCGATTTTGCCTTGAATCCCTATCTCGCCGATCTCAACGAATTTACGTTCACGCGACTTGCGCGTCTGCTGCAACCGCTCACGCCGCCTTCGGGCCTGAAACCGATCAATTTATCGATTGGTGAGCCCAAGCATCCGACGCCCCAATTCATCCGCGATGCCGTAGGTCTTAACACCGACGGTCTTGCGCAGTATCCGCCGACCAAAGGCTCGCTGGTGTTGCGGCAAACCATCGCAGCGTGGCTCAAGCGCCGCTATAGCCTGCCCGCGCTCGATCCGGAAACGCAATTGCTCCCTGTGCTCGGCAGCAAAGAGGCGCTGTACTCATTCACCCAAACCGTCATCGACCCGCGCGCAGAGCGACCTACGGTGCTAGTGCCGAACCCTTTCTACATGGTCTACGAAGGCGCTGCGCTGCTTTGCGGCGCGAAGCCGTACTTCGTCAATTTCGACGCCCAATCCGGTGAATACGCATGGGATGCGATCCCCGAGAGCGTGTGGAAAAACGTGCAGCTAGTGATCGTTTGTTCGCCCGACAATCCTACGGGCGCGGTCACCACGCGTGCTCGCTGGCAATGGCTGTTTGAGCAAAGTGATCGCTACGGATTCGTGGTGCTCGCCGATGAGTGCTACAGCGAGATTTACTTTGAAGAAGGCAAACCGCCGGTTGGCGCGTTGCAAGTCGCGGCCGAAATGGGTCGCACCGATTTCAGGCGACTGGTTGCGATGGGCAGCCTGTCGAAACGTTCAAACTGTCCGGGCCTGCGCTCGGGCTTTGTAGCGGGCGACTCCGAGCTGATCGCGAAATTCCTGCATCTGCGCTCATTCAATGGCTCGGCGATGGCAGGTCCTGTGACTGCCGCCAGCATTGTGGCGTGGAACGATGAGGCACATGTTGTCGCTAACCGCGCCGAATACGCAAAGAAATTTCGCGAGTTGTCGCCGCTGTTGGCAAAGCATTTGGCCGTCAACGTGCCGCAAGCCGCGTTCTACTGGTGGGTGCCAATCCCCGCTGCATTCGATGGCGATGACGAACGCTTCACGCGTGAGCTGTATGAGGCAACCGCGATCACCGTGATTCCTGGCTCGTATCTGTCGCGCGTCGCGGCGGATGGCGTGAACCCTGGACGCGGCTACATCCGCATCGCCCTCGTATCCGAATTTGACGAATGTCTTGAGGCGGTCACCCGTCTCTGCAATTTTTTGAGCAGTACGGTGGCACCGGCCTCCGCTGCCGAGACCGCTACCGCGTAATTAGAGAAGAAAAAGTATGTCTGAAGCCCTGCAAAACATCATCGACGCCGCTTGGGAAAACCGCGCGAGCCTGTCTCCCGCCAATCCGCCAAAAGAAATCGCAGACGCCGTTGAGTCGGTGATCTCCGATCTGAACAAGGGCCGCAAACGCGTTGCCGAAAAGATCAATGGCGAGTGGGTCACGCATCAATGGCTAAAGAAAGCCGTGCTGCTCTCTTTCCGCCTGCAGGATAACGCCATTGTTAAAGCCGGTGACCTCGCCTTTTACGACAAGGTGCAAACAAAATTTGCGCACCTCACCACCGAGCAAATCGCCGCCACTGGCGTGCGCGTCGTGCCACCCGCGGTCGCGCGTCGCGGCAGCTATCTCGCGAAAAACGTGATCCTGATGCCGTCGTTTGTGAACATCGGCGCCTACGTTGACGAAGGCACCATGGTTGATACGTGGGCTACGGTTGGCTCCTGCGCACAAATCGGCAAGAACGTTCACCTGTCCGGCGGTGTCGGCATCGGCGGCGTGCTGGAACCGCTGCAAGCGAACCCAACCATCATCGAGGACAACTGCTTCATCGGCGCGCGCTCCGAAGTAGTGGAGGGCTGCATCGTCGAAGAAAACTCCGTGCTCGGCATGGGCGTCTACATCGGCAAGAGCACCAAGATTTACAACCGCGCCACGGGCGAAGTGAGCTACGGCCGCGTGCCGTCGGGTTCGGTCGTTGTCGCCGGTAATCTGCCTTCGGCCGACGGCAAGTACAGCCTCTATTGCGCCGTCATCGTCAAACAGGTTGACGCACAAACCCGCTCTAAAACCAGCATCAACGACCTGCTGCGCGGCGATTAAGAAAGCACAGTCATGTCAGTCTCAATCAAAACTCAGGAAGACATCGAAGGCATGCGTCTGGCGGGTCGTCAGACCGCAGAGATCCTCGATTTCATTGGCCCGTACGTGAAACCCGGCGTCACCACCGATGAGCTTGACGCGCTGTGTCACAAGTTCATGGTGGAGACGCAAAAGGCCATCGCGGCGAATCTGAATTACACGCCGCCCGGTCACACACCGTTTCCGAAATCGATCTGCACGTCAGTCAATCACGTCGTGTGTCACGGCGTTCCCGGCGACAAGAAATTAAAAGACGGCGACATCATCAACATCGACGTCGCCATGATCGTCAACGGCTACTTTGGCGACACCAGCCGCATGTACTACGTCGGCAAGCCCACCATCGCGGGCAAGCGTTTGTCTGAGGCCACATACGAAGCGATGTGGCGCGGGATTCGCGTCGTCAAACCGGGGGCAACGCTAGGCGATGTCGGCCACGCGATTCAAAGCTATGTGGAACCGATGGGTTACTCCGTCGTGCGTGAATTTTGCGGCCATGGAATCGGCAAAAAATATCATGAAGAACCGCAGGTGCTGCACTACGGCAAACCGGGCACGGGCATGCGTTTACTGCCCGGCATGATGTTCACCATCGAGCCGATGATTAATGCCGGTCGTCCCGGAATCCGCACGCTGGCGGACGGCTGGACCGCGGTCACGGCGGACCACAGTTTGTCGGCGCAGTGGGAGCACACGATTCTGGTCACGGAAACGGGCTTTGAGGTCACCACCGTGTCAGCGGGCACACCGCCGCCACCGGCGCTTTGATCGCGTGATTCTGTCGGTCGAGTCTCTTTACGGGTGGTAAGTAACTTGCTCGACGCAACCATTCAGGAACCCGCGACGGCAACAGTTGCCGTTACCCCAGCGCTTGCCGATTTACGTCGCGCCTATCAATCACACTGCGCCCTGATTTTTGACGCACTCGATAGCAATTTGCATATTGACGCCGCTCTGCGGGCGCATGCGTTGGCGGTCGACGACGTGCTCATCCAGCAGTGGCATCGCCATGAACTGCACAAACAGCCACTGACGCTGTTGGCGGTCGGCGGATATGGACGGTTCGAGCTGTTTCCGCATTCAGATGTAGATATTCTGCTCCTGCATGATGGCGCTGATGTCGCCGCAATGGCGGGCATCGAACCCTTTCTGAGCGAGGCGTGGGATCTGGGTTTCGAGATCGGTCATAGCGTGCGATCAGTGGAGGATTGCATTCTTCAAGCCGAAGCTGACATCACCGTCGCCACGTCGATTCTTGAGCGTCGTGTCATCGTTGGTGCAGAGGGCAACGCACAAAAACTTGACCAGCGCTGGCAGCAAACCTTTGACGTCGATCACTTCGTCAAAGCGAAGCGTTTCGAGCAGCAACAGCGCTACGTTCGCTTCGAAGATACCGCGTACAACCTCGAACCCAACGTCAAGGAAAGCCCCGGCGGTTTGCGCGATGTTCAAATGGTGCTGTGGCTGGCACGCGCGATTACCGGCGCGTCCTCGCTCGAAGCAATGGTGGCACAGGGCTACATCAATCGGCACGAATGTGATGGCCTCTCGGAGGCGTATCGCCAGATCAAGTTCCTGCGGGCGCGACTGCACCTGCTCGCGCACCGACGCGAAGATCGACTGGTTTTCGAGTTGCAAAACTCGCTGGCTGAAGTACTCGGAATTACCGCCGCAGCAGGACTTCGCGCCAGCGAAGTGTTGATGAAGCGCTACTACAACGCTGCGCGGCAATTGCGACTGTTTAACGACATCCTTATTGATGCGCTGACCAGCGATCGCAACGCTCGGCAGACATCGATTGCGGGTACGCCCTTTTCGGCGCGCGATGGCAAGCTCGATCTGACCACCCGCGGCTCCAACTTGTCGGCGCTCGAAACTTTGCAAGCCTTTCAGATTTTGCACCGTGATCGCACGCATCAGGGGTTCACCCCCGAGCTGCGACGTGCCATTCTGCGTGCTGTCGACGCGCTACCGGACGGCGCTTTCGGAACCGCTGAATGCCGCGCGTTGTGCCTTGAATTTTTGCGCAGCGGGCATGGCGTTTATCACGCACTGAAGTCCATGAGTGAGCTGGGCGTTCTGGGCGAACTGGTGCCGCCCTGGGCACGCATCGTCGGGCAGATGCAGCACGACCTTTTCCACGTCTACACGGTTGATCAGCACATCCTGATGGTGCTGCGGAACATGCGTCGGTTTGCTGATCCCGTGCACTCACATGAGTACCCGTTGTGCAGTCAGCTCATGCAGGAATTCCCCGAGCGCGAAGTGCTGTATCTGGCGTGCGTTTTTCACGATATCGCCAAGGGCCGTGGTGGCGATCACTCGCAACTCGGCATGATGGATGCGCGCGAATATTGCACGTTGATTGGCCTGCCACCCGAGAACGTAGAGTTCGTTGCCTGGCTGGTCGAACACCACTTGACGATGTCGGCTTTCGCGCAGAAACGGGATATTGCAGACCCTAATGTGGTGCGCGAATTTGCGCAACTGGTGGGAAACGAAAAGCACCTGCTCGCGCTTTATCTGCTGACGGTTGCCGACATTCGCGGCACCAGCCCGAAGGTGTGGAACAACTGGAAAGCACGCCTCCTTGAGCAACTGTTCCGGTCAACGCGTTGGCACTTCAACGCGACGGGCGTTTCGAGTGTGTTTGACGTCCTTGCGGATCGCCTGGTGGAAGCGCGACGCCTGTTGGCGCTCTACGCGGTTGATGTCGAGCGCGCCGAGAAATTCTGGCGCACGCTGGATTCGGTCTATCTGCAACGCCACAGTGCGGACGAAATCGCCTGGCATGCGAGGAACCTTTTCTTCCGCGTGGAATCCGCCACCCCAGTGGTGCGCACGCGCCTGATGCCCTCCGGCGAAGGCCTGCAAATCATGGTATATGTCAAGGATCGAGCGGAGCTGTTTGCGCGCATCATGAACGTGTTTGCCAGGCTCAATTTCTCAGTGCTTGACGCACGGGTTCACACCTCGAAGCTGGGCTACGCGCTCGACACTTTCACCGTCGTTAACCCTGGTTCGGTCAGCGTGGCGTATCGCGATGTCACACAATTGGTTGAGCATTCGCTCATCGAAGTGCTAACCAACGCCAATTTGTTGCCGAAAACGCTGCTGGGCAAGCCGACCCGTCAGCAGCGGCATTTTCCAATTACTCCCGTGATAGAAATCACGGGTGACGAACAAGGGCAGCGCTTCGTGCTCGAAATCGTCGCCGCAGATCGCACCGGACTTTTGGCGCGCATCGCCGAAGTGCTCTCGAAACGTGGGATATCCATTCAGACCGCGCGCGTGAACACGTTGGGCGCGAGGGCAGAAGACGTCTTCGTCGTATCCGGTGGACGCCTCGCGGAAGAGACTACGCGAATTACGCTTGAGACTGAATTGGCAGAGGCGATTGCCTAGCGAAACAGAAGTAGTTCGGAAAATTTGGGCGGTGGATCAAGTGAAGTTTCAGGCCACCAATGCCGGAAAAAGCACTTCAGTGAAACCAAATTTCGTCATGTCTTCAATGCGTCGCGGATAAAGCACACCATCCAGATGGTCGCATTCATGCTGCACAACACGCGCATGAAACCCATCAACAACGCGCTCGAAAAGAGCCCCGGTTGCATCTCGGCCTGAATAGCGCAACCGTTCATAGCGCGGTACTTCGCCGCGCAAGCCGGGCACCGACAGGCAGCCTTCCCACCCAGCGGATCGATCATCGCTCAGCGGCTCCAGAACGGGATTACACAGTACGGTAAACGGAATATCCGGCGCATCGGGATAGCGCGGATTTTTGCCGGTGCCGCCGAAGATGACGACGCGCAAATCAACGCCAATTTGCGGCGCGGCGATGCCAGCGCCGGACGCTGCCTTCATGGTGTCGAGCAGATCAGCGATCAGCTCGTGCATGGGGTCGGAATCAAACATTGATTCCGGCACGAGTGGGGCGACGCGCAGCAAGCGTGCATCGCCCATTTTGAGAATTTCGCGAACAGCCATTACCTGATCCTTAGGGTCGATCCTTGTAAACCAAAGCGAGCGCAGCGATGATGCGTTGCACGCGACCGATGCTCGCGTCAAGCGTGCTGTCGATGTTCGCATGCGAAATCATGTTGATGCTGTTGCCGCAACCGGCCGCCCAGTTGGAAACGACGCACAAATGGGCATAGCGCAGCGCCAGCTCACGTGCCAGCGCCGCTTCAGGCATGCCGGTCATTCCAACCAGCGTAGCACCATCACGCGCCATGCGAGCGATCTCGGCGGCGGTTTCCAGACGCGGGCCTTGTGTCGCGCCGTAAACTCCGGTGGCGACGATGGGCTCGCTCACTGACGTCGCCGCGCGTCCAATCGCGTCGCGCAACTCATCGCTATAGGGGCGCGTGAAATCCACATGCAACACATTGCGATCACTGCCATCGCAAAATGTATGTTCGCGACCATAGGTGTAATCAATAATCTGATCCGGCGCGGCGATCACGCCCGGACCTACGTTGTCTGCAATGCCGCCGACAGCCGCAACCGCCAGCACGTCGGTCGCGCCAGCCTGCTTCAGCGCCCAGACGTTTGCCCGGTAGTTGATGCGGTGCGGGGCATGGATATGGCCTGGCCCGTGGCGAGCGATAAACAACATCGGAACGTCGTTCATTTCGCCAAACACAAGCGGGCCCGAAGGCTCGCCAAACGGGGTTCGGGCAATCTCTCTGCGGATCACGTTCATCTGTCCGAGACCGGCGAGGCCGCTGCCTCCAATTACTGCGAGCATGTTTACTTGAGACCGTGACGTTAAAACGCTATTCTCGCAGTATTGACCCCGTGTCGTTTTCCCCTCCTCTGCCATGTATCTCACCCGTTTGCTGCAACTGATGTCCGAGCGCGAAGCATCGGATTTGTTCATCTCGGCCGGCGCGCCGATTCATCTGAAGATCAACAACGATACATTGCCGGTCAGCACCCAGATCATCGACGCGGCTACCGCGCAGAAAATCGCCTACGAGGTGATGAACGAGGAAGAAATCGCCCGCTTCGAGCGCGACTGGGAGATGAATTTATCGCACGTTGAACCGGAATACGGCAACTTCCGCGTCAATGTGTTGCGTCAACGCGGCACGGTGTCGATGGTCGTGCGCTATATCCGGAGCAGCGTGCCCGCGTTTGCCTCTCTAAATCTGCCGCCGGTGCTGCTTGATCTGGCGGTGGAACGGCGCGGCCTAATATTGGTGGTGGGATCGACCGGATCGGGGAAATCAACCTCTCTGGCCTCGATGATCGACCATCGTAATAGCAATACGACAGGTCATATCCTGACGATTGAGGATCCCATTGAATATTTGATCCGGCACAAACGCTGTGTGGTGAACCAGCGAGAAGTCGGGCATGACACCAAGTCCTACGACAACGCGCTGCAAAACGCGCTGCGCGAAGCCCCCGATTTGCTGCTGATTGGCGAGGTGCGTGATCGCTCCACGATGCAGCATGCGTTAACGCATGCGCTTACCGGCAATCTTTGCCTGACCACGTTGCACGCAACCAACAGCTATCACGCCCTCTCCCGCATCATCAACATGTACCCGCAAGACGCGCGCTCGGGCCTCCTGGCCGATCTGGCGTACGGGCTCAAAGCGATCATCGGACAGCGTCTGGTGAAGACCAAGAACGGCAACTTGCAGCCCGCCGTTGAAGTGCTGATCAATACGAAGCTCATCGCCGAAATGATTACCTCAGGCGAAATGCACAAAATCAAAGAGGCAATGGAGCAAAGTTTGACCCCCGGTTCCTGCACCTTCGAGCAGGCGCTCGGCAAGATGTATCTAAACGGCACGATCACCTATGAAGAGGCTTTGACGGCGGCCGATTCGCCAACCAACTTGGCCTGGCTCATCAATCAATCGCAACAAGCCGTCAGCTCCGGTGGACAACGGCGCAGCGCAATTTCGGCCACTAATTTCGACGACTTTGAGCTTGCAAAACAGCCCGAACACGCCCGGTAGCGGCAGCTTGCGCAGGGGTCGGCTTTGTCTGAGTCATTAACCGGTTTGTCGAGAACAGTCAAACTCGCTGCAGAGCTTATCGCGCAACCCTCCGTCACGCCCGACGATCGGAATTGTCAGCGCATCGTTGGCGAGCGTTTGGCGCGAATGGGATTTCGTCTGGAAACAGTGCGCCGCAACGGCGTCACCAATTTGTGGGCACGACGCGGCAATGCACGCCCGCTGGTCTGCCTTGCCGGGCACACCGACGTTGTCCCGTCAGGACCGCGAGATCAGTGGCGCTCTGACCCGTTTACGCCCACAGTTCGGGATGGCGTGCTCTACGGTCGTGGCGCGTCGGACATGAAAACATCGATTGCGGCATTCGTAACTGCGTCGGAAGATTTTTTGTCAGCGCATCCGAACTCCGTCGGATCGATTGCGTTCTGTCTTACCTCCGACGAAGAGGGCCCCTCCGTCGATGGCACCCGCCTGATGGTCGAGATGCTGCGCGAGCGAGGCGAGGCAATTGACTATTGCGTCATCGGCGAGCCCAGTTCGGTGGACAAGCTCGGTGACATGATCAAGATTGGCCGACGCGGCACGCTATCGGGCAAGCTGCGCGTGAACGGCATTCAGGGCCACATTGCCTATCCCCATCTCGCTGCAAATCCGATTCACGTGGTCGCCCCTGCATTGACTGATCTCACGCGTGAAACGTGGGATCAAGGCAATGAGCATTTCCCGCCCACGAGCTTTCAGGTCTCGAACATTAACTCGGGCACCGGCGCTGGCAATGTCATTCCGGGCGCGTTGGAAATGCTGTTCAACTTTCGCTATTCCAACGAGAGCACGCATGAAACATTGAAGTCCCGCTTCACAGCGATGATGTGTCGTCACAATGTGCCGTGCGACATCGAATGGACGGGCCTTGGTTTGCCATTTTTGACCGAGCAGGGCGCGTTGGTTGCGACCATGAAAACGGCCATCGAAAAAGTCACTGGCATCGCGCCCGCGCTCTCGTGCACCGGCGGTACCTCTGACGGTCGATTCATCGCGACGTGGTGCCGCGAGCTGGTTGAATTCGGACCCACCAACGCCACAATCCACAAGATTGATGAATGCGTTGCATTGAATGAAATCGAGCCCCTGCGTGAGGTTTATCTGCAAGTTTTGAAATCGCTACTGTCACAAAATAATTCATGAGTTTTTTAACGCCCCTTACTTTCCCCAACGCGGTTCCGCAAGAGTTGGCCACCATCGGCGATTGGTGGCGCTTCGGCGTCAGCTCACTCGCGCGCGTTGACGCCCAATACGGGCAAGGTACGACCGACGCCGGTCAGGACGCCCTGTTCCTCATTCTCGGCGCGCTCGATTTGCCGCTCGACAGCTTCGAGCAAATGAGCAGCTATTCGCTGACCGGATTTGAGCGCAAGCAGGTGTTTAATGCGCTCAAGCATCGCGTGCTGGATCGTGTGCCCGCTGCCTACATTTTGGGCTTTGTCGAGCAAATGGGTTTGCGCTTCAAGGTCGATGAACGCGTGCTCATTCCGCGCTCGTTCATCGGCGAATTGCTTGATGACAGCCTCGGCGACTGGATCGAGAATCCGGACGATGTCAAAGAAGTCCTTGATTTGTGCACCGGTTCCGGATGCCTTGCAGTGCTCGCTGCCCATGCGTTTGCCCAAGCGCACATTACGGCCGCAGACATTTCGCCCGAGGCGCTCGCCGTGGCTCGCGAGAACGTCGCCCTGCATCGACTGGTCGAGGACATCACGATCGTGCAGAGCGATTTATTCGCAGCGCTCAAAGGTCAAAAATTCGACGTAATTCTCAGCAATCCGCCGTATGTCACCGATGCCAGCATGGCCACGCTCCCGAGCGAATTTCGCTGTGAGCCCAAGCTCGCGCTGGCCGCGGGCGCTGACGGCAATGATGTCGTGCGGCGCTTGCTGGCTGAAGCCAAAGCACACCTGTCAGCCAACGGCTTGTTGGTCGTTGATGTCGGTCACAACCGCGATCTGGTTGAGGACGCGTTTCCCACGTTGCCGTTCACGTGGCTGGCAACCTCGGCGTCCGAGGCCGGAGTGTTTGTGCTCCGCGCTGAGGAGCTGAATTGAAGCGAACGCTCGCGCTGATCGGCGGCGGTCATGCGCACGTTGAGGTGTTGCGGCAACTGGCCGAGAGCCCGCCGTTCGACATCGACGTGGCGCTGTTTAACCCCAGCCCGAGCGTCTGGTATTCCGGGATGGTGCCGGGCGTCATCGCCGGGCATTACACGGCCAACGACGCCAAGGTAAACCTCTGGGCGCTGTGTCAGCGCGCGCGCGTCCGCTTCTTTGAAACCGCGGTGACCGGGATCAGTGGCGACAAAGCGCTTCTGGAAGCGGCGCACGGCGAGCGTCATCATTTCGACTACGCCTCGCTTGATCTGGGCAGCGTGTCACACCCAGTCCCGACCACGCCCGGCGCCTACGTGGTCACCGTGAAACCGGTCGAGCCGCTACTCGCCGCGATCACCGAATTTGACAGCGTGCGGGCGTCCGGCTTGATCGTACGCGTGGTCGGCGGCGGCGCGGCGGCGCTGGAGGTAGCGCTCGCGCTGGCGTACCGATGGCGCGGCGTGAAAAATCGTCGCGTGTCGATTGTTACAGCCACCCGACTGCTGGAAACATTCCCGCGCCGCGTACGGACGCTGGCGTTGCGTGCCTGTAGGAGAGATGGCGTCGAAGTGCTCGAAAACAGTCCTGTCGAGCAGATTGAACCGACGCGAATTCGCCTTACCAATGGGCAGACAATTGACACGCAATTAACCGTTCTCGCCACCGGCTACGCCCCGGCCGCACTATTGGCGAAGACCGATCTGGCGCGCTCTGCCGACGGCAGCGCCGAGGTCACACCCACACTGCAAAGCTCGAATCACCCGCATGTTTTTGCAGCTGGTGATTGCGCTCACATCGCTAACGTAAGCGGCGCATTGGTGCCGAAATCAGGCATTTATGCGGTGCGGCAAGGCCCACTGCTCACAGCGAATTTGTTGGCCAAACTGAACAATAAACCGCTCGAGGACTATAAGCACAACCCGAATGCCTTGGTGTTGCTTTCGCTCGGCCAGAAGCGCGCCATCGCCAGTCGCAACGGCTTCACGCTGGGCGGCGACTGGGTGTGGCGCTGGAAAGACAGGATTGATCGCGAGTGGATGCAGAGGTATGCGCCGCCATAATTTTGGAAGATCATCTTTTTCGTTAAATGACCTTTTATAAAGGGCTAGAGCGCCGAATCATTAATAGTCGACTATTGCGAAATACCATTGCAAGCCCCATTTAAACGGGGCTTTCAGTACAAAGTTAATCCCTCAGATCTGCCGTTTCTCGGTGGCATCGATGTACTGCCAGCGCCCCTCAAATCGCACGAATCGGCTCAGCTCATGCAGGCGCTCAGCAGGCCCGCCGCCCGGTGGTTTGCTTCGAGCCACGAACTCAACAAACCCTTCGTCATCGCTCTCATGCCACACTCGCTTAACCGTCAGCCCAAGCCACTTCACGCATGAATCGAATCGTTCCATGTGCTCGGGACGCGTCGACGCATGCCAAGTTTCGAGCACATAGGCACGTAAGCCCAACGCGTAAGCGCTGTATCGCGACCGCATCAGCGCCTCGGGCGTTGGGGCAAGCAAGTGCAGCAGCCCCGCGTGATAGCGGGCACAGCACCCCTCGTACGCCGCACCTGATCCGCACGGACATGCCGCCACTGCTCGCTAGCCCGCGCGCAGCTTGGCTTTCAGCGACGCGCTGATTTCTGGCCGCTCAGCGAACGGATCGGTCGGGTTGCGCATTTCGGTGATATCGGTCATGCGCGTCGAGACGTTGCCGAGCGCGTTCGGATGGCTGAAGATGTAGAACTTGTCGTTGTCAATCGCATGAAACACGCGCTCGGCAATCATCGCTGGCGTGACTTTGCCGGAGCTCACGGCCTTGCTGCTTTGCGCCTGAGCGACGAGTTGCGACAGCGTCGGGCCGGTGTCGTTTTTCATGTCGGCAGGACGATTGCGATGCGAATTGGCGATGCCTGTGGCGACAAAATACGGGCACAAAACGGCAGCAGTCACCTGATCGCTGACCAGCTTCAAGTCTTGATACAACGTCTCACTGATAGCCACCACGGCGTGTTTCGACGCGTTGTACACGCCCATCGTCGGCGCGTTCAGCATGCCCGCCATCGACGCAGTATTGACGATGCAGCCGCGATAGCCAGACTCGGCCTTCGCACGCTCCAGCATCATCGGCGTAAACGCCTTGATGCCGTACACCACGCCCATCACGTTCACGCCCATCACCCAGTCCCAATCCTTGAGCGTGTTCTCCCAGATCAGTCCGCCTGAGCCCACGCCGGCATTGTTGAACACCCAGTGTGGCGCGCCAAAACGCGCCTTGGTCGCGGCGGCCAGCGCGTCAACCTGCTCATGCTTCGACACGTCCACGCGCTGCGCCAAAACCTGCACACCGGCGGCCACCATTTCGTTCGCCGCGGCGTCAAGCGCCGCCTGCTCAACGTCGGCCAGTACGAGGTTGTAACCACGCGATGCGCCGAGTCGCGCGAACTCAAGGCCGAAACCGGAGCCTGCGCCGGTGATGACTAAAGTTTTAACCGCCGCAATTACGTGTTCAGTCATGCCAGTTTCACCAATTGTTTGCCGAAGTTTTTGCCTTTGAGCAGATCGAAGAACGCCTGGGGCGCGCTGCCCAGACCGTCGGCAACCGACTCGCGAAATTTGATCTTGCCGGTAGCGACGAGCCCGCCCAATTCGCCCAAACCTTCGGGCCACAAATTCATGTGCTCCGACACGATGAAGCCCTGAATTTTCAGGCGCGATTGCAAAATCAGTTGCGGCGCAGCCATCGGAATCGGCACCCCGTTGTAACCAGAAATCATGCCGCACAACGCGATGCGACCGAACGCATTCATGCGAAGCATCACCGCGTCCATAATGGTGCCGCCCACGTTTTCAAAATGGCAATCAATGCCGCGTGGCGTCGCCGCTTTGAGGGCCTTATAAAAATCGGCCGGCTCGGGAAACGCTTTGTAATCGATGCATTCATCGAAGCCCAATTCATCGCGCACATACGCGCACTTATCTGGGCCACCGGCAATTCCCACGACGTGCATGCCTTTCAGTTTGGCAAGTTGACCCACAACGGAGCCCACCGCGCCCGAAGCCGCGTCCACGCACACCGTTTCGCCCGCTTTGGGTTCGCAAATTTTCATCAGCCCGTACCACGCGGTCATACCCGGCATACCAACGATGCCGAGGTACGCCGAGAGCGGAATGTGCGCCGTGTCGACCTTGGTGACGTCGCCCTTGCCCGTTGCCGTGGAATACAACTGCCAGCCACCAAAACCGACTACCTTGTCACCGACCGCGTACTTATCGTTGCGAGACTCAACGACCTCGCCGACGGTGCCACCGATCATCGTTTCGTTCAGCGGTTGCGGCTGCGCGTAACTCTTGGCGTCATTCATGCGACCCCGCATGTATGGGTCGAGCGACATGTAATGATGCTTCACGCGAAGTTGACCGTCTTCGAGTGGCGCGAGCGGCGCTTCTTCGAGACGAAAATTGTCAGCACTGGGCGCGCCAACGGGACGGGATGCGAGGACGATACGTTGATTGGTTGTCATGATTTTTCTACCCGCCTGTTACGACTGAAACGCCACCATCCACCGCGAGGATTTGCCCCGTGATGTGCTTGCCGGCGTCGGATGCAAACAAGAGCGCGATGCCCTTCAAGTCTTCGTCATCGCCGATGCGGAGCAGCGGCGTTGTTTTGGCCAGCGCGTCCGGTCCGCCCATCGACGCCATCAAGCCCTTGGTCATTTTGCTCGG
>JAYWAQ010000226.1:0-2089 GCA_043782305.1 Burkholderiales bacterium | reverse complement strand
AGCGAGGGTATCGAGCAATTTCATCGTTGCACCCGTCCGGTGATGCTGAACAGTGGCTCCAGCAGCCATTCATAGAGTTTGCGGGTTTCCTGAAAAATATCGGCATCGACCCGCATGCCCGCTTGCAAAGGACGCGACTGACCGTTGGCGTTGATCGTTTGCCCCGCCAGCTCAACAGTGATGGCGTAAACCGGCTCGCCCGCAGTGGTGTCGGGCAGATTGAAGCCCACCAGCTCGGTGCTGGGTACTGCGTTCGTCGAAACCGCTGTCACAACCCCCGCCTGTTGCCCAAATTTTTGATATGGGAAGGCTTGATGGCGCAGCGCCACTTTATCGCTTACCTTCACGAAACCCACAGTACGGCTCGGCGCGTAGAGTCTAGCTTCGAGCGGTGAGGCGGCGGGTAGCACCGTCACTAGGGGGCGCGCCAGATCGGCGAGTTGTCCCAACTCTGCTGAGACCAGCGTCGCGGTGCCCGACTCCGGCGCGGTGATCACCACGCGACGCCGTGCCTCTAGTTCAGTCAACTCCTGAGACGAACTGGAAATGCTGCGCTGGATGACTGCGTTCTGGCTATCGCTGCGACCTTTAAGTGCGTCGACCTCGCGCTGGGTTGAAGCCACTTCACGCTGGTTTGCAATCTGGTCGCGTTGAAGTGCAGTCAGTCTCGACTGTTGCTCCGACAGTTCAAGCTCTTTCTGCGTTAACTGTTCACCTGCGATGTAGTCCCGCTCAGCGAGGCCCTTATAGCGCTTCTTCGCTTCTTCTGCGAGTGCGACGCGCTGGCGCTGTTGCTCGATTTGCCGGCCAATCGCTTCACCTTCGCTGCGCAGCGCAACGGCACGCCGTTGCAGGTGCGCCAGATCCTCGCGCTCGGTGCGGGCGTTGCGCGTCAACTCCAGTTCCAGCAGCCGTTTGCGCTCGCCGATCTGGGTGCCAATATCGGCCTGCAAATCACGTGCGCCGACACCAAAGCGCTCGCTGCCCAGCACAAACATGATGTCGCCCTTCTTGACCGGTTGGCCCTCCACCACGCGCTTCTCAAGCACCACACCAGCCTGCGGCGTAAATACCCGCAATACGCCCGCCACGGGCACCAGTTGCCCGGTCACGGTGGCGCGACGCGTGTACGAGCCCAGCATGAGCGCCGCGATGACGGCGGCTGCAACGGCAACGGCCGCGAGCGCGACGAACGTCATGGACAAACGTGGCGTGAGGACGATGCGGCCTTCGGTCGCAGTGTGTTGTTCCGCCAGCGCTTCGGTACGAAAAAGCGCAGCGTCTTCGGGTCGGGAAGTTGAGCCGCTCAAGGGATAGCCGTGTGCTGCACGGTCGAAGTGTCTTACCAGCATATGGTTTTATCGCTTTACCCGCAGCGACGCAACGCAGGCGACCCACGTAGACCTCGGTCACCTGTCGCAGTGAGATCGAAAGCGGGTTCTACGCAACAACAACGCACCGCCAAAGCGCAGGCGCTAGACCTAGCCTCGAAGCTCCAACGATTTTCAATTCAGCGCGGTGAACCGAGGATGCGCTGCTGCTTGAAGGCTGCGCGCGGATCACGCACGGCGTCTCCGCTATCCAGGCTTGACGCTCGCTTCGGCTGCGAGAGCGCCGCCGCGCTCGGCGTACAAACCCCTGTGAGATTAAGGCGCAACGCTGCGGCCAGCTGGCCTTCGGTCGGGTCACCGAGCGGCTTCGTAAAGTCATCGCTGGCGGCACAATTCGCGGCAAAGCCATCGGAGTAGTCGCCGAGCCCGAGATCGTTGACGCCGACAAACTGGATCGCAAAATACGTCGTTCCGCAATTGTCGGTGGCAAAGAAACCGTAAGGTTTGCCGCATGTGGTGCTGCCCACGGTGACCACGTCAATCCCTGCGCCGCGTAGTCCATTGATGACGGCTTCGCTGGCGGAACAGGTGTCGGGAGAAGTGAGCACATAGACGCGACCCAGATTGAGCGTGGGCAGCGCGCTACTGGTCGACAGCGAGAAACCCTGGCCCGTCGTGTAGAACGGCGTGGTCAGATCGCTGGCCGTAAAGCCGAACGGATTTTTTTCGTTGAAAGCAAGACGCTCAAACGTTTTCCC
>JAYWAQ010000225.1:0-2090 GCA_043782305.1 Burkholderiales bacterium | reverse complement strand
TCGCCTCGACGCTGGCCGAATCGCGTGATTTGCCGAAACCGATGCCGTAGCCAACGTCATCCGGATGATTGCCGACTTCGTCGTCAATGGCAATCGCGCCAGCGCCGTGACTGGCGGTTGAGACGGCGCATGCGAATACGCACGCGGCTGTCAAAAGCCTTTTGTAAAAAAGTTGCACCTTAAATTTTTCCTCGAAGTGTTGATTGTTTTTTACCGGACGGTCGTTAGATCCGGCAGCCAGACAAATCTGGTGATGACGATGTTATCGCCGGGCCAGGGCAGCGTGGTACTCCGAATCTCGATCCATGCACATTGTGTTGTCGCTGTTGCCGGTTTGACCCATCAGTCGACCCATCAGTCGAAGAAGCGGTCACAGGCAAATGACATGCAGAGCGCGCGCGGGCCCAACTTCATGCTGCCGGTCATGCTCATGACAGAGCTCACGAGTTCTACGCGACGGCGACGGCATTCCGCGCTCAATTCATCAAATCCGGGCAACTTCTGCAACTCCGAGAGGTCGCCCGCAAAGCTCACGCAAACGGTTGCAACCGACAGGCCGAGTTCGACGTGTTTGGTGACCAGTTTCAGCGCCCGCTCCACGGCCCGGTCATGGCCACGCACCTGGGCGACGGTGCGCACTTGACTCGCACCGGAGTAGAGCAGCGGCTTCACGTTGAAGAGGCGCGTGAGGAAAAATTTCCAGCCCGGTAGCGCGTCTCCACTTTTTGCATTGGCGCGCAAATAACGCAGATCGTCCGGCACCATCAGGGTGTGAACGGCGTGCCGAAACTGCTCGACCGACGAGGCGATATGAGGTGCGGCCAGACCGCGATTGCGCAAGTGCACGGCGTAGGCCAGCAGCACGCCCATCCCGGTGAGCGTTGTCTTTGTGTCCACGACTTTCGCATTGAGCGTCGCGCAGTTGGGGATGGCGCGGCGCACCTTGTTGTGAATGAGTACCAACGACTGCACGGCACGCAGCGTGTTTTTGTAGACCTTGCTGCCCTCGTCGGCGAAGGTCAAAAGCAGCATGTTGTCAACGACCGGTTCCATCGACAGTTGCAGATGATCGCGAATTTCAATCGCTGACAGCGGTCGGCTTGAGCGCTTCTGCGTCGGGTCAACGAGCTCGTGTTGAATGAATTTGAGATCTTCGGCGTCGTCGCGCGCGTCGGTCAGTCGTTTATCACCGCACTTGATGACCATTGGCACCACCACAATACGGTGGCGTTCCAGCCACGACGTCGGCATGTCGCACGCTGCGTCCACTGCCATGAGCGTTCGCAGCGCCTGTGCTGCGGCTTCGGTTGCAAACGACGCATAGGAGCGCTGCGAAGTTTCGCCGACGTGATCGCGTACATAGGCAATTGCGACGGTCGTGGATACATCCAGCGCCGAGTATCCTTCGTCCGGATACTGGCCGGTGTCCAATGGCTGGGGCAATGTGAGCCTTGTGTCTGGGGGTTTGCGTTGATTCGGGGCAAGCTGGGCGGTACGGATTGCGGATGCCTGAACAGCCGTTCAGGCAGCGCAACGCCTCTGAATCTATCAAAAAAGTCCCGGAAATCTGCGGGCGGTTTCACAAATGTGAAAAGCGCCGATTATTTCTGTCACACAGGCGCGGTCGCCGACGTTAAGTCAGGCTTGGGAACGGCGCTAGTCGCGGGCTGTTGGCTACCAGTTTCCGGTGTTCGGCATCGACGACCAGGGCTCCGTGGGCGGAAGCGCAGCGCCCGCTTGCAGCAGTTCAATCGAGATATTGTCTGGCGAGCGCACGAACGCCATGCGGCCGTCACGCGGTGGGCGCAGTACGGTCACACCGTGGTCTTGCAGCCGTTTGCAGGCGGCGTAAATATCGTCCACGGCATACGCCAGATGCCCGAAATTGCGACCGCCTGTGTAGGTCTCCGGATCCCAGTTGTAAGTCAGCTCCACTTGCGCATTGGGGTCGCCAGGCGCCGCCAGAAACGCGAGCGTGAAGCGGCCCGCGGGCACCTCTCGCCGGGTCACGAGCTCAAGTCCGAGCGCGTCGCGATAAAACGCGATCGAAGCGTCAAGATCGGTGACGCGAACCATAGTGTGTAGGTATT
>JAYWAQ010000224.1:0-5864 GCA_043782305.1 Burkholderiales bacterium | reverse complement strand
CGAAAAACGACTTCAGGTCATCGGCGGAGTCACAATCGGGCACGTCAGTTCCCATGGCCGAATGCACCTGCGCGAAGATCGATCCACCGAGACGCTGCTTGCCGCGAGCGATGTCGACGAGCAGCAGAACCGTATCGCCTTCGGTCCGCAACAGCGGCGTCAGCGTCTTCTGGACGTCCGTCACATTGGCAAATGCAGTGACAATCAGCGACACCGGCGAATGCACTGACCGCTGCGTCGAATGATGCGCGTCGTGGTGCTCGCCATGATGGGCGCCGCCGTGCGCGGTCCATGCGGTGCGCATGCTCATCGAATCCTTGCCAACCGGGATCGATATGCCAAGCGCGGGGCACAGCTCCATGCCCACCGCATGCACAGCATCGAACAGCGCGGCATCTTCTCCAGGCGTGCCGACAGCCGCCATCCAGTTGGCCGAGAGCTTGATATCCTTGATTGACGCAATCGACGCAGCAGCGATATTGGTGATCGCCTCAGCAACCGCCATGCGCGCCGACGCGGGTGCGTTGAGCACCGCCAGCGGCGTGCGCTCGCCCATTGCCATCGCCTCGCCCGCAGGGCCGACGAAATCGCGCAAGGTCACGGCACAATCGGCCACCGGAACCTGCCACGGGCCAACCATTTGCTCACGCGCCGTGAGACCACCGACGAAGCGGTCGCCAATGGTGATGAGGAAAGTTTTGTCGGCAACGGTAGGGTGTTGCAGCACGCGATACGCCGCGTCGCGCAGCTTGATCTTTGTGGTGTCGAACGCAGAAACTGGCGCGGTTTTACGAACCACCGTGCGCTCCATTTTCGGTGGCTTGCCTAGTAAAACATCAAGCGGCATATCGACCGGCTTGTTGCTGAATTTCGCGTCGGCTACGGTCAAATTACCCGAGCCATCCGCAACACCCACAACAGCGAATGGACACCGCTCACGCGCACAAAAAGCCTTGAACTGGGTGAGGCTTTTCGGCGTGATCGCAAGCACATAGCGCTCCTGCGATTCGTTGCACCAGATCTCAGCCGGGCTCATGCCGGGCTCGAGCGTCAGCACGGTGCGCAGGTCAAACAATGCGCCGCGTGGATCATTCTCACTGCCAGCGCCGTAGACGAGCTCCGGCAATGCGTTCGACAAACCACCCGCTCCCACATCATGAATCGCGAGGATCGGATTTCCCTCGCCTTGCCTCCAGCATGCGTTGATCACTTCCTGGGCGCGCCGCTCCATCTCCGGGTTGCCACGTTGCACCGAATCGAAATCAAGATCGGCGGTGTTTTGGCCCGTCGTCATCGACGAGGCCGCGCCTCCGCCCATGCCGATGCGCATGCCTTCGCCACCGAGCTGAATCAACAAGGTACCCGCTGGAAACGCGATCTTGTGAACGTGCGCATCGGATACTGCACCGATACCGCCCGCGATCATGATGGGCTTGTGATAGCCGTACACCGTGCCCTCGACGTTTTGCTCAAACGTGCGGAAATAGCCGCCGAGATTGGGGCGACCGAATTCATCGTTGAACGCCGCGCCGCCAATGGGGCCGGCAATCATGATGTCGAGCGCGGACGAAATGCGCTCTGGCTTGCCCACATTAGCCGTCGCCGTTTCCCAAGGCTGCGGCAGGCCCGGAAGCCGCAAATTCGACGTCGTAAATCCGGTCAGACCCGCCTTCGGCACCGCGCCACGACCCGTCGCACCTTCATCGCGAATCTCGCCGCCTGCGCCCGTTGCCGCTCCGGCAAACGGTGCAATCGCAGTAGGGTGATTGTGGGTTTCGACTTTGGCGAGGTAATGCGTGCGATCCGCATGGGGCGCATAGCGACCTTGCGCGTTTGGATAGAAACGCAGCGCGTCGCCACCCGTGAGAATCGCGGCGTTGTCGGAGTACGCGATCTCAGTGCCTTCCGGTGCCAGTTTGTGGGTATTGCGGATCATCGCGAACAGCGACATGTCCTGCGCGACACCGTCAATCGTCCAGCTCGCGTTGAACACCTTGTGACGGCAATGCTCGGAGTTCGCCTGCGCGAACATCAGGAGCTCCACATCCGTCGGATCGCGATCCATCTTGTCAAACGCCGCGACGAGATAGTCAATCTCATCATCCGACAGCGCCAGTCCGAGCTCGCTGTTGGCAACTTTAAGCGCGGCCACGTTGCGATGGATCGTGTTCATTTTCTTCGCATGCTGCGGCTCGAACAGCACTTCGGCGTCCGCGACAGTGGCCAGCACGTTCTCGGTCATTCGGTCATGACAGACGGCTTCAATGGCGCGCCGGGCTTCCTTCGAAAGTGGCTTCTCCGCGCTCACCCAGAACCACACGCCACGCTCAAGGCGCTGCACGACCGCGAGACCGCAGTTGTGCGCGATGTCGGTCGCCTTCGACGACCACGGCGAAATCGTTCCCAGACGCGGCACCACGAGAAAAGCATGCTCATGCTCCTCGCTGGGCTCAGGGTCAAGCCCGTAGGCCAACAAGGCTTCAAGCTGCAAGCGCTCTTCGCGAGTGACTTCGCGAGTGGTCGAGGCAAAGTGCCAGTATTCGGCGTCAACGTCAGTCACGCCGAAATCAGCAAGCGCCGCAACGAGTTTGTCTTGACGGAATTGGGAGAGCGCGGCGGAGCCGTGCAGGGACAGGAAGGTGCTGGGCATCGGCTTGCTTGAGACGCTTTGCGGTGATCGCCAGACCAGACAGGCCTGATGCGGTGACACCCGAAAGCTGGTGCTGGAAAGCTCGATTTTAGCGACTAGGTCAACTATGCTTGAAAGTCCGCCAGAATTGTCTGGTTCGTCCCCTAGGTGCCACTGACGTCGCGTACTTCATGGGCCACCGCAAAAGCCCTGCCCGCTTGCAAAAAGCCCGGCGCATCACGCATTTTCAGCAGCACGCCGCGCAAAACACTGCGCCGCCCCCAACCGACCTGGCCTGGGACGGGTTGGCAGAAATGGAAGCTGCGATTACCGGCTGCGTGGTTGTCCCCGGAGACCCGGACTACGACAAGAATCGTCAGGAATCGAACCCTGAATTCCAGCGCTTTCCGAAGGTCATCGTTTATTGCGACAACGCGAATGCCGTCGCCTATGCCGGTGGCGGATGTAGTTGGGATACGTTCAACGGCGTCCTGAGCAACACCGGCTGGCACGTACCAACCGGCGCGTGCGGTGGCGTCTGCGTGGGCGGGTTTGTGCAGCGCGGCGGTTACGGCTACACGTCGCGCGGGTAAGGTATTCAGAGCGATTGCGTGTCGTCGATGCGGGTGATTCTGGCGAGCTGCCAGGTTGTTACCGCCACAGCGACCCATGAATATTCAGACCTCTTTTGGGCGCTTCGTGGCGGCACAGGCGGCAACTTTGGCGTCGTCACGCAAGTGGGCTACGACCTCGTGCAGTCGCCCTCGTTGGGGGCGTGGGAGATTTTGTGGAGCGCGGCTGACGCGCCAGCCGTCAACGCCCGCCGCGTCGCGCACCTGACGTTGGTAGGCCACCGCCTCACCTGCCATCGCGCGATCAATGTAGGGCCGGTAACGGATGTAGTTGCGCTCGCCGTAACAGCCAACCAGCGTACGGCCAACGATGTCTTTGGGGGTCAGGCCAAACCACGCGGCAAAGCCGTCACTGACGTAGCGAAATGTCAGGCTCCGATCATAGACAGAGATAGTCGCGCCAACGTGCCGGGACACGATTGCAAACATCTCTTCATCGCTGATACTGGACGCTGACATGGACTTGAACCGTTGCCTCTAAACGCGCTGCATGAATGCGAATGCGAAGGAACTTGCCGAAAAGTTCAAAACTGCTCAGGCCAACCCGATTCGCCTGATTATGCCATCCGCAAACGCGCTAAAGCCCCGCTGCCCGGCGCATGACGATGAATTCAACGAGTGCTGCACTTTTAGCTATTGCACGCCGTATCGATTCGGAATCTTGACGTTTTCTTTCATGTACTGGTTCATCGGCAACTTGAAGGTGCCACTCTCAAACCACTTTGCGTAAATAGCGCGAATCTGGCCCGTTGAAAAGAGCCCAGCCACCGTCAGGTCAACCAGCTTGGCAAACCCTGGATCATCCTTGCGATACATGATCCCATACGGCTCGACGGAAACATATTTGCCAACGAAATCATAGGCGCTGGGGTCCTTTGATTTGGTGACCAGCCCGAACAGCAAAGCATCATCATTGGCCACGGCCAGCGCCTCGCCCGACACCAGCCTGGAAAAACCCTCCGCATGATCCTTCGCGGTGAGGATTTTGAGATTCAAATTGCGCTCGGCGTTCACTTGACGCAGCACTTTCTCGGTCGTCGTCTTTTCGGTAACCACTACTGGCTTGCCGGTCAGGTCGGGTAAATCCTTTAAATTGGCCGTTTTCTTCGCGAGCAGGCGAGCACCGGCGACAAACGTCGTGTAGCTGAAGGCAACATCCTTCTGCCGATCCACCGTGTTGGTCGTTGAGCCGCACTCAACGTCTACACGTCCCGATTTGACTGCTGTGATGCGATCGGCGGGTTTCAGCGGAACGTACTTCACCTTTAGATCGGGCTTCTTCAACTCTTTCTTGGTCTGCTCGTAAATCTTCAGGCAGATATCCACCGAGTAGCCGACTGGCTCATTCTGCTCGTTAACGAACGAAAACGGCGATGAACTTTCGCGATGCCCGAGCAAGAATTCACCCCGGTCGCGCACGTCCGATAGCGTATCGGCATGAGTCCATGCGCCAAGCGGTAACAGCGCGCCAACGACGAGCGCGTGACGTAAAAATTGTGGCATCAACAAAATAAATTCCCTCACCGCGACACCGCACGCTTCAACAGTCGTACGACCACGCGCTAACTCTTTATGCTCTTATCGCTTTGCCATCGTACGGCATTTACGCGGTCTTGTTCAGAATTGTCCGACAACCACAATTTGAATGCAATTGGGACTTTTCCGTGATGGCGTTATTGCATGATTGATGCCAAGAACAGCATGATCGGTGCTGCCTGTCTGGCCTACATTGCCAGCTTCGCACAAAGAACTCTGGATCATTCATGGCCTCACCCGGTCTCTCATACGTTCCGAACAATCCTAACAGCCCATGGCAGATGTATCTGCTGCAGGTTGACCGCGTCGCGCCGCATCTTGGTCACCTTGAGCGCTGGGTGGAAACGCTCAAGCGCTGCAAACGCGTGCTCGCCGTTGACATTCCGATCAATCGTGACGATGGCACCGTCGCGCACTTCGAAGGCTTCCGCGCGCAACACAACCTGTCGCGCGGCCCCGGTAAAGGCGGCGTCCGATTTCACCCTGATGTGACCATTGATGAGGTGATGGCGCTGGCAGGCTGGATGACCGTGAAAAATGCGGCGCTGAATCTGCCCTACGGCGGTGCCAAGGGCGGTGTTCGCGTCGACCCGAAGACGTTAACGCGCCCCGAACTGGAGCGCCTGACGCGGCGCTATACCAGCGAGATCGGCCTCATTATCGGTCCTGACAAAGACATCCCGGCTCCGGACGTCAACACCAACGACCAGATCATGGCGTGGATGATGGACACCTACTCAATGAATACCGGAGCCACGGCCACGGGCGTTGTCACCGGAAAACCGATTGCGCTCGGCGGTTCGCTCGGGCGCAAGGAGGCAACCGGTCGCGGCGTCTACATCGCGGCACGCGAAACCGCGCGCGCGATGGGCTTTGACATTGCCGGAGCGCGCATTGTGGTGCAGGGCTTTGGCAACGTCGGCGGCATTGCGGCGCGCCTGTTCAAGGCAGCGGGTGCGTCGGTTATCGGCTTGCAGGACGCCAGCGGATCGGTCGTCAACGAAGCTGGAATTGATGTCGATGCCGCGCTTGAATTCGTAGCCGCTGGCGGCGCGCTGGTCGATTTC
>JAYWAQ010000223.1:0-2096 GCA_043782305.1 Burkholderiales bacterium | reverse complement strand
ACGGCACTGATTGAAGCGCTGGGCTGGAACGAAGCGCAAGATCCGCAGAATCCGTTGACAACCAACTTCACAACGAAGCTCGCAACCGCCGCAACTCAAACAGTGGTTGATTCGCGCACGATCCTTACGCCTGAAGCGCGCACCAATAATGAGACGCGGTTGCCCATTAGTGGAGACCGCTCAGTCATCGCCGCGGCGGCCGCTTCCTCTGCCACGACGTTCGAGCAGGCGACCACAATGGTCGTCGCGCCGATTCCGTCAATTGCGCCAGCCGAATTACTGGCGCACGCCGAACCGCCCCCACCAGCGCGGCCTTCTGCGCCGCTGCCTTTGCCACAGCAGGCATCCTCGACGGCGCGTAGCTGGCGGCAACCCGGCGCGTGGCTGGTGGTGGCGTTGCTAGTGCTGGGTGGAACATACGCGGCATTCCAACGTATTTGGCGCGTTGAGCCAGTACCGTCCGCACCGCTCACAATTCCTGCTGCGACCCCGGCGAAGCCAGTGACACAGCCGCCGACTACATCGGCGGCACCAGAAAAGGCTAGTTCTGCGCCTGCTATTGAAAGCGCGAGCGGAAACGCAAAGACAGGCAGCGTAACGCCTGCAGCCTCTGAGCTGACGAAAAACAGTCCGACTGCCGCGACGACCAAATCAAAAGCGCCTACGGCACCTCCCAATCACGCGACCAAGGCAAAGCCGTCGGTGGGCGCAAAGGATCCGTCAGCACCCCCAGGTTGCGAACGTATATTCGCTAAACTCTCATTGGGTACAGCGGAGCTGACAGAGGTTGAACGGCAAAAGCTGGCTGCCTGCAAATAGCAGGTCACAACTTCAGAGGAGGCAATCTTGTCTACACTTCACGTTGTTCGCGTCGCTGCGCTGTTGGCCCTATCCGTGCTCGTCGCCGCGTGCCACAAGCAAGTGGTTCGCCCTGATCCACCGCCGCTGCCTCCTGTTCCGACGATGTATCACCAGGACGCAACCTCTGCGGTGAACTTCCTTGCCAACGCGGTCGCACAACAGCTCTCACGAGTTGACCGTCCACTGCAGTCGACGGTGCCCGTTGACGAGTTTTTCAGCGTGCAATCAGCGGAGGTTTCGACGTCGGGTCGGGCGCTACAGCGCGATCTGGCCTTGGCGCTTACGCAGGCGATGCCGCCGCTCAAATTCGTGCCGCTTGACGTTAGCAGCGCCAACAGCGCGCAGTGGGTATTGCTCGCCAATTACGCGGTGCCGAGCAGCAGCGACGCACTACAACCGGGCAAATGGATTCGTCTGCAAGTGGCCATGACGGAATCATCGACGGGCAAGGTGCTAACGCGCATCAACACTTATCTCGACGCCGCGCAATTTAACGCCGAGCCCAGCCAGTTTTTCAAAGACGCGCCGATGTACTTCGCCGACGAGCGGCACCGCGACAGATTGGGCGCGATGGAGGGTCAGAAGCAGCCGCTGTACAACGCGCTGCAAATACAGTCCGAACTGTCCAACGCGATTGCGGCGTACGAGGCGGGCAAATTTCCCGAGGCCGAGCAGGGCTTTTTGAAGCTTCGCGGAATGGCGGCAAACCATCCGGGCGCGCTCACCGGGCTCTACCAAACCTACTGGAAGATGGCGCGCAAGGCCGAAGCCGAGCAGGCGTTTTCGGATTTGGTTGCGGCGGGAATTGACGCGGGATCGCTGTCGGTAAAACTCCTGTTCAAAGTCGGCGGCACGGCCTTTGTCGACAGCGCGGATCTGTCAACACAGTATCGCCTGTGGCTGAAATCGGTCGGTCAGGTGGTCGGAACCAAAGATCGTTGTGTCGATATCACGGGCCACGCCAGCAAATCGGGCTCGATGGAATACAACGACCGCTTGTCGCTGCAGCGTGCCGAGAGCATTGTTGCCTTGATCGGGCAGACCAGCCGCGATGCTCGCACCCGATTCAAAGCCGCCGGGCGCGGATTTCAGGAAACGATTGTCGGCACCGGTGCAAACGACGCGACGGATGCCATTGATCGGCGGGTGGAATTCCAGGTGAGATCTTGTGACAAGTAGCCGCCTGCGAAGTGCTTGACGGGCGGCTTTTTGTACTGCAATTATCGGCACGACGG
>JAYWAQ010000222.1:0-2098 GCA_043782305.1 Burkholderiales bacterium | reverse complement strand
CTCAGTGGCATAGGGGATACCGGTCATAAAGTTAGCTTGTCGGCTTATGGCACTGAGCTTTCAGAGAAAAGCCAATAGCACCGATGAGTCACATCGATCTGGCCTTTGCTGCGCACAATCGCCTCAAATGGCGACCGGGACTGTGACCTTCAACGCTGCCGCTATTGGAGCCAGGGCCGGCATGATGGTCTCGTGCAGCGCCACACCATCGGCCAGTTGCTTGCGTTTGCGCGCCAAACCCCCTTCACCCGGCAGGCGCACCCGCTCAACCCCTGGTCGTGGTTTCGAGGCATGGGAAATGTCGCGCAGGTGATCGGTTTGCCGTTGCAATGCATCACGGCCACCAAATGCTTCCGGATCAATCACCTGCACGAACACGTTCGCGCCCCAACCCTCCGGCGGATCGGCGCGACCGAACCCTGTCAAACCCGCCGTCATCGATTCGATCATCAGGCCCAGACCAAACCCTTTGTGCCCCGCATCGAGACCCCCCAGCGGCAGCAGCGCGCCCTTGGGCTCGACGTAGGCCACCGACGGGTCGTCGCTGCCCCTGCCTTCGCTATCAACGAACCACACGCCCGGCGCGCGCTTGCCTTCCTTCATCAATCGCATGGAAGGGCCGTTTGCGGTGATCGAGCTTGAGATGTCGATCATGATCGGATCGCCGCCGGTCGGAATGCCAATAGCAATCGGGTTAGGCGTCATGATCGGCGTGATACCGCCGTGCGGCGCGACGCTCGCTGTGCACGGATCGGAGCTTTGCACCATGACGATGAAACCTTCCCGCGCGGGCGCTTCGAGATAGGCCGCGAGACAGGCGATGTGGTGTGAATGCTTGATGCTGATGGTGCCGGTGCCATGCGCTTTTGCCATCGCGGTGGCGGTGCGGATCGCTTTGTCGGTGAGCCACAAACCCGAGAGGCGCTGTCCGTGCCACGCCTGTGCCACGGTGCGCTGATTTTCGATCACGGGCTCACCAGCGGCGAGCAACTTGCCGTCCGCCAACGCGCCGAGATAGCCTGCCAGCAGCGCCATGCCGTGCGTGCTGTGGCCGAGCAAGTCCGCCTCCACCAGAATGCAGGCCGAAATCGCAGCAATGTCCTCGCGCATGCCGCGCGCTGTGTACAGCGCCTCGCAAAAGGTGATGAGCTCGTCATCGCGGTAGCGCGGTGCGGAAATTTCGGTGGCTGTCGTTGCCATACACTTCTCCATCATGTCTTTGCCTAATGTTCCAGATGCTACGCCGCTGCCGGGTTCGCCTTCAAAAGCGAGCCCGCTTTCGGTCAGCATCGTCGTTTACAGGCTCGACGAAGCGGAGTTGGCGGTCAATTTAGGCACGTTACGGTTAGCGTGCGAACAAGCCGCGTTAACTGATGTCGCGCTCACATTGATTGATAACAGCGAGGAGGGCACGCAAGCCCGCGCGCTGCACGCGCTTGCGCTGCGTTCAGGATGGCCGCACGCAAATGTGTTGTCGGGTCATGGCAACGTGGGGTACGGAGCGGGGCACAATCTTGCGATTGCCGCTACTACGACAGCGGTACATCTCGTGCTCAATCCGGACGTTGAGTTGGACGCTAACGCGCTGCGTGCCGGGCTCGCAACGCTTGCACTTCCCGGTGTCGTGCTGGTGGGCGCAGTGGGGCGCGACGGCGAGGGAAAACCGGGTTACTTGTCGAAACGCATGCCCGGTGTATGGACGTTCTTCCTGCGCGGCTTTGCGCCCGACTGGCTCAAACGTCGCTTCGACAAACAGCTTGCACACTACGAGTATCGCGACTTGCCGACCGACTGTGTGAGCGATGTCATTCTCGTATCCGGCGCATTCATGTTGTGCCGCACAGATGCCCTACGTACAGCGGGCGGTTTTGATGAACGCTATTTTTTGCATTTCGAAGACCTTGACTTGTCGCTTCGGATTGCAAAGCTGGGACGTGTCGTGAGTGATCCACGCGTCACGCTGATTCATCACGGCGGCAATTCGGCATCGCGCGGCTTCGCGCATCTGCGCGTTTTCGTGCGCAGCGGCCTGAGGTTCTTCAACACGCATGGATGGCGACTGTTCTAGGCAACACGCCCGCAACCTACAATCTGCCTC
>JAYWAQ010000221.1:0-5884 GCA_043782305.1 Burkholderiales bacterium | reverse complement strand
ACGGCGGATGTCGTGATTGAACGTGATCAGGCGGGGCGCGGCGCGTTGGTCTTGGCGCGTGCTGCGCTGGCGCGACCGCAGCTTTGGCGGGGCTTCATCAAACACACGACCGTGATGTTTTGGCGCGCCCGTCACGAATGGTTCCGCGAACGTCGCCCAAGCGTGCCAGCGGTTCGCAAAATCTCGTTCTTCGTCCACAACTTTATGGACGCCTGCGCGCTTGACGCCGAGCGCATTGACGCCTGCGTGTTTATGGCGGCGACTGTCGATGGGCCGATGTCGATGTGCGCATACAACGCTGATCGGGATCGCTTCCTGCTCAAACCAATTGCACGCACCGACGGAAGCGTATGGCAACCCATTGCAGCCGCGGCTGATCGCAACGGCGAAGTCCGGCTTCCGGTGAAATGGCTAAAAGGAAAATCAAAGGCTGACATGAACGCAAGTCGCAATCAGAAAGTTGCCGCATGAAAGCGCATTTCCACGTCGCGATCATGACATTCTCCCTGCTGCTCTTGGGCGGTTGCACGACTGTCGTTCAAGTCCCTGATGACGCTCACGCCACGCTGGTGACGCTCCCCGAAGCCGAGGCAGGTTATGCGCGCGTGCTCGACAGGCACGTGAATGACCGCGGTGAGGTTGCTTTTGAAGCACTTCGCGATGATCGCTCCAACCTCTCAGGTTTGCCAGCGCTGGAGCGTTACGTGCGCGCGATTGGTCGCACCCCTCTGGACGGATTTTCCGGTAACGACGCCCGACTGGCACACATGATCAACGCCTACAACGCGCTGTCGATGTACAACGTGATCGCGTCAGGAATTCCCGAAACGCACGCCGGGTTGGCAAAGGTTCGATTCTTCGTGACGCGGCAGTTTTTAATTGCTGGAAAGCCGCTGTCGCTGTACGCGTTCGAGAACGACATCATTCGCAAGTTAGACGAACCACGCGTTCACTTCGCGCTCAATTGTTCGGCGGTGTCGTGTCCGGTGCTGCCGCGAAAAATGTTTACGACGCAAGGGCTTAATGAAGCGTTGGATCGCGAAACGCGTGCGTTCTTTGAACGCCCGGAAAATCTTCGTGTTGACGATGCATCGCGCACGATCTTCTTCAACGAAATATTGAGCTTCTATACTCAGGATTTCGCGCCGCGCCATGCGCTGACATTGATCGAATACGCGGCGCGCTACGCCAGTCGCGACCTGCCTCGCCACTACGCAATCGCCTTTACTCCGTACGACTGGACGATCGCAAATCAGCGCCGCAAGCGTTGATTCCCGCCAACACAATCTAGCTGCGTGCGAGCGGTGCAATCAGTCTGGCGGAGCGACTCGCGCGACGCTCTAAAGACTTCCGTGTCGATGTATTCCACGGGCGCTTGATGGCGACTACGATGAGCACGGTCAACAAGGCGAACACCCAGCTCTTGAAGAAGAACGGCAGCTCAGGCTCGTTCGCCAACGAGATGGCGGGCGTCGTACGCTTGTGGATTTGGCCACTGGCGAGGATGCCCTTCGGCGCATCAACGGTGCCGGTGGTCGCGTTGGCCACAATGGTTGTGCCGACCGATGTGGCGACCCCATTGGCGCTTGCCATTGCCTGAGCGGGCAGAACAAACGCCGCCGCGAGCGCGACGCACATCGACACGTTGCGCAATCCCGTCAAACCCATTTTTCTCAACAATTTCATGATTAATCCTCAAACTCTTTGAAATTTCGTTTATTGCGCGTCGTGGACCCAATCGGCACTCACAACCTGGACGCGACACCGTGCTTACCTGTGACATTTTCCATGCGAAAAATCTGCCAGAAAGAGCACTTTCCTGTTTATTTACAAATATAAATTCAAACGCCGTGGGACGTAGAGTGGTGTATGCCACAGAAAGCCTTATTCAGCTTGGCTTTCAGCCCGATATTGATGCTCAAAAAACTGTGGCTTTTTAGGCTCAAATGTGACCGATCCATACTACTCCTAAATACCGAGCGTGTAAATTAAAAACAAACATTATGCCTATGGCATATATACGAAGCGACCGGATGATGACGTCATTTGTGACGCATTCAGCGGCGCGGATCCATGCGACGGTTTGCGGCACGACTGACGAGAATGGGCATGCCGCCGAATGCTGCACGACCCATTCAATTCATAAAAATTGGGCGTAAAAAAGCTCGCAGTGTGTGTACTGCGAGCTCTCTTTGGGTCGGACGTGTCGCTACGCTAGTCGATCACGCGAAGCGCGCCAACCGGTTGGAGAACGCCCGCAACGGCGCGATGCCGGAGCCCTCGGCGTTCTTGCGCCATGCTTGCCAGCGAACCGCGAGCTGGTCTTTCGACTCGGTCGAGCGGCCCCACAAAGCGGTCAAATCCTGACGCATTTGATAGAGCTTTTTGAGCGCGTCGCTGTGCGCAAACGCCTCAGCCAACCGGGCGCGTTGCACGTCTGCCAGCGTCGCCGCATCAGCGCGAAAATCTTTCAACAATTGCTTGAAATTCGGAAGCTCGATTTCGCCATTTTCAGCACGTAACTTCAACGCCGCGAATTCAACTTTCGCTGTGCGGCGTACGAGCCTCGCATAGTCCTGCATGACGCGATAACGGTGCGTGATAATCGCTTGGAGCGTCTCATCAACATCACCTTCAATCGTGCGCAGCTTCAAGGCTGGTGCGACTTTGCGAACTTTGGCCAAACCGAGCGCAGACAACGCGCAGATGTAAATCCAGCCAATATCAAACTCATACCAGCGATGCGAAAACCGCGCCGATGCACCGAAAGCGTGATGATTATTGTGCAGCTCTTCACCACCAATGATGATGCCCCACGGCACGATGTTGGTCGACGCGTCTTCGGTCAAATAATTACGGTAACCCCAGTGGTGCCCGGTGCCGTTGATGATGCCCGCAGCCGTGATCGGAATCCAGATCAGCTGGATGCACCACATCGACAGGCCGACGAAGCCAAACAGCGCAAAGAAAACAACGAGCGAGACGCCCATGCCCTGCCATGTGTATTTGCTGTAAATGTTGCGCTCGACCCAGTCGTCCGGCGTGCCGTGACCGTAACGTTCCAGCGTGTCGAGATTTTTCGACTCTTTACGGTACATGTCGACACCGAAACGCAGCACGCCCCAGTGGCCGTGAATGACCGGACTGTGCGGGTCTTCAATCGTGTCGCATTTGGCATGATGTTTACGATGAATCGCGACCCATTCCTTGGTCACCATACCCGTCGTCAGCCACAGCCATGCGCGGAAAAAATGCGACACGACGGGATGCAAATCAATACCGCGATGCGCCTGCGTGCGATGCAGAAAAATGGTGACCGTGGCGATGGTGATGTGCGTCGTGCCCAAGAGCACCAGCACGTAGCCCCACCAGGGCAAGTCGATGAGTCCGGAGGTGGCGGACATCAAGAAATCTAACAAGTGAACTTCTCCTGAAGTTGTGACCGTTTTAGTGATCGTTCAGTGTTGAGACCATTGCCACACAAAATCGTTACCGCAGGGCGACGATTCATCGCTGAACTAAGCAATATATTTTAAAGGCGAACCCGACGAATTTCGTGGATTTGTCGCTCTAACGGCGGGAATATTGGGAATCATTGCGCGGGATCAATGGCGAACCATTTCCAAATCTACAGCTTAGCTCGGAAAAGACCCCTGCATTGGGGCTAGACGCACATAAGATCACAAGTCGATGATTGCGCTTTTGCCGCGGCAGCCCTTCTGTGGAAATGACTTTAGGCCGAAGCTGTTGCGTTAAAAGCCACCGACCGCTCGCGAACTCCGGCAACAATTCGCGAAACTTTCCCCATAGTCCGTCCGAAACATGTTGCCGCTTTGAGGCCCGATTTTTAGACTCCGTCCATCCTGATCATTGTAAAAAAGCACTATGGACGACCCGCTGATTCTTTCCGGCACGAGCGAACGTGAAATCGCCATACGACGACGCGTACATCGGCTCGCTGAGTTTTACCGGCACGTCTTTGTCTATCTCATCGTCAATTGCTGCTTGTGGGCACTGAATCTCTGGATGCTCTGGGGCTCGCCCGCCCAGACGAAGTGGTACGCATACTGGGCGATCTGGCCGACGTTTGGGTGGGGTATTGGACTCATTTCGCACGGCTTATCGGTGCTCCCGTTCTGGAATTTTTTCTCGCAGGAGTGGGAAGACAAGAAAGTCAAAGCCCTCATGGAGCGCGACGCAAAATGAACCCGAGCATCGACTACGCCGCGATGAGGCGCGAGGAAGCGCTCCGCAATGCCAGGAAGCGCGTAAAGGAGATGAAGGGCTTTTACTTCGGAGCGGCAGCGTACGCGATCGTCATCCCGTCGCTCTGGATATTAAATCTGGTGATGGGCGGCAAAATTTGGGCGCACTGGCCGATGATCGGCTGGGGCATCGGTCTCACAGCGCAGGGCCTCTCCGTGTTCGCTGGACGCTCGTTCTTCGGCAGCGAATGGGAGCAGAAAAAAGTCGACGAAATCATGGCACGCGAGAACCTGAAAGTGGTCTCCAGCGAGAAGCAACTGGTGCAAGCGCAAATGCGCATGCTGCAGGCGCAAATCGAGCCACACTTTTTGTTCAACACGCTCGCCAATATTCAAACCCTGATCCCGCGCGCACCGGACAAAGCGAGCCTCATGCTCGACAATTTCATCGCCTATTTGCGGCAAAGCCTCACCGCCAGCCGCGCGCAGGAAGGCACGGTGAAACAGGAAGTTGATTTGCTGCGCAACTATCTCGAACTCCTGAAAATCCGCATGGGCGATCGGCTGCAATTTGAGTTCGACATTGATCAGGAATTGCAGAGCGCGTCACTGCCGCCGATGCTTTTGCAACCCATCGTTGAAAACGCCATCAAGCATGGGCTGGAGCCAAAGGTTGAAGGCGGGAAAGTGCGTGTTTCCGCGAGGCGTTCGGGCGAGTCGATGGCGCTGACGGTTGCCGATAACGGGCTTGGTTTTTCTGATCACGCCGATAGTTCGGGAGCGGGCGTTGGGCTCGCCAATTTGCGCGAACGGCTGGCTGTGCTCTATGACGGACAGGCAACGCTGACGGTCGCCGATGCCGCACCGGGAACGGTAATCACCATTTGTATTCCCCTTTCCCGCAGCGCGGGAGAGGGAGTCAATCCCGGAAGCACTGTACGATCATGACCACTGCTCTCATCGCCGACGACGAATCCCTGTTACGCGAAGACCTGCGCGACAAGCTCGCCACTCTATGGCCCGAACTGCAAATCGTAGCCATCGCCACCAACGGCAATGAAGCTGCGCAGATGATCGACGAGCACGAGCCCGATATCGCATTCCTCGACATCAAAATGCCAGGCCAAACAGGCATAGAAGTCGCCCAGGGAATCGACACAGCAACGCGTGTAGTGTTCGTCACCGCCTACGATCAATACGCCGTGCAGGCCTTCGAAAACGAAGCCATCGACTATCTGCTGAAACCTGTCACGGTTGAACGGTTGCAGCAAACTGTCGCTCGTCTTAAAACCGCATTCGCACAAAGCGCCCCCGCGCCCGACCTCTCGCAAATTTTGAACCTGCTCTCGCGCGCTGCTTCGACAAGTGGCGGTGTAGCACAGCAAAAACTGCGCTGGATTCGCGCCAGTCGCGGCGAAGTCACCTATCAAATCTCGGTCGACGAAGTTCTCTACTTTCAAAGCGACGACAAATACACCATCGTCAACACCGCCAACGGCGAACACGTCATCCGGATGCCGCTAGCCGAGCTTCTGCAATCGCTCGATAGCGAACAATTCTGGCAAATCCATCGCGGTACGGTCGTCAATATTCGCTGCGTCGCATCAAGCAAACGCGATGGCGACGGACGGGTGACTTTGAATGTAAAAGAAGTGCCTAGGCCGCTACCAGTGTCGCGC
>JAYWAQ010000220.1:0-16186 GCA_043782305.1 Burkholderiales bacterium | reverse complement strand
CTAAAATTGAGTGCTGATAAGAGAGGGACGCATCGAATGCGCCACTCGGACTCGCCATAATTGACTCCCGACGATAGCACATTTCACAACCAGGCATTAAATTCAAAATACTCGGGCATACGACCGTCAATTCGGCGGCGCGATTTAGCAGTCAGGGACAGTCTCTGCGAACGTCGGACACGACGTTTCCTGCGAGTTTCCCCGGCAACCATTTACTCACATTTTGTAATGTATGCTCTCTACCATGACGTACGTAGAAATCCGCGCCAACTCAGAAAATTCGATCTTCCATGCGCTCGCGCGCATCGCTGCTGTTACACACGCCTGCATCCACCGCACCACAGCTGCTGCCGCAAGGGCGTGATGTATGTCAGTCGTTGCCAATCGCGCGCTTCCCCAAGGGTACAAACTCCACAACTACCGCATTGATCGTGCAATAAGCCGGGGCGGTTTTTCGATTGTGTATCGAGCGGTTGACGATAACGGAACAGTGGTGGCAATAAAGGAGTACTTGCCCAGCGGTTTGGTGTTGCGATCAGAGGGCTCGCGCGTGCATGCCAGTTCAATCGAGAATCTCGATTCATTTCGTTTTGGGATGAAATGCTTCTTTGATGAGGGCAAGTCGCTCGCCACAATTAATCACCCGAACGTCGTCCGCGTGCTGAACTTTTTCCGCGCGAATGAAACGGTTTACATGGTGATGAAGTATGAGCGGGGCCGGACGCTTCAGCAGTACATACAAGGCAATCAGGGGATGCTGCCGGAGGGTCTTATCCGACACGTATTTTCGCGATTGCTGACGGGATTACGTGAAGTTCACTCGCGACGCCTTCTCCACCTGGATATTAAGCCTGCGAATATTTACATTAGGACGGATGGTTCGCCCGTGCTGCTTGACTTCGGTGCCGCGCGGCAGGTGCTAGCCTCACGTGGCAGTCGAATGACCCCAATGTATACGCCCGGCTTTGCAGCGCCAGAGCAGTACAAGGAAGGCGACTCAGATCGTCTCGGGCCGTGGACCGACCTTTATGGTGTCGGCGCTTCACTATTTGCTTGCTTCGCTGCCTTCGCGCCGCAAGCGGCTGACAGTCGCGTCAAAGAAGACCACTACGTTGCTGCCACCAAACTATGGGCGGGAAAGTATTCGCCCCGTATGTTGTCACTTGTCGATGAATGCCTGAAGCTTGATCCATTGCATCGTCCCCAATCGGTATATCAAGTACAAAAAATGTTGCTCGCGGCACCTGAACCCATAGCTCAGACTTGGCTGTCTCGCGTTTCCGAGCGACTAGGCCTGTCGGGAGCAAAGCGCAATCGTGTCTAACTTGCTGTCTCAGAACCAAATTCAGCCTTGTGCTCGCCTCTCCGGTGAGACATTGGCGTCCACTTGACTATGGAGTTTTCGATATTTCAGGAGACGCGCCGCGGCGGACGCAAAGTCAATCAGGATCGGGTCGGCTACATCTATACCCGGGACGCTTTGTTCCTGGTTGTCGCCGACGGAATGGGTGGCCACGTAGGCGGCGAAATCGCCGCTCACATCACTGTTCGCTTATTGTTGGAGCGCTTTGAGCAAGAGGCAAAGCCCGTTTTGGCATCGCCGGTCATGTTTCTGCAAAACGCACTAAAGGCTGCGCACAGTGCGCTCGCTGACTATGCTCAGCGATTTAGACTGGTCGACACGCCACGCACAACCTGCGTAGCGTGCGTAATTCAGGATGACGCGGCGTACTGGGCGCACGCTGGCGACTCGCGGCTTTACCACGTGCGTCGAGGGTCCTTGATTACTCGCACGCGCGACCATTCAAAAGTGCAGTATTTGCTGGACAATGGGCTTATAAACACCTTGGAGGCAGGCAGGCATCCTGACCGGAACAAAGTGTTTAGCTGTCTCGGCGGTGCTTTTGAACCAACAGTCGATTTCTCGCCACGCGTGCCACTTCAACCGAACGACTTGCTCATGCTGTGCACAGACGGACTGTGGAGTGCGTACAACGACGGAGAGTTCGTTGCGCGAATGGGGCAAGCTGAGCTTAGCAAGGCAACGCCAGAGGTTGTTAACGATGCAGAGCGCCGCGCCGGGGCTGACTGCGACAACTTAAGCATTATCGCCGTACGATGGGCCGGCAGTGCAGGCGCGTGGTCAGACGCTATGACGACCACTCACACCGAAACGCTGGCGATGGGAGAGTTCAGCACGCAAATGGATCGTACGATTACGCTGGTCGAGCCAAGCACCGGTCGCCGCGCCTTGTCGGACGCGGAAATTGAGTTAGCCATCAAAGAAATCCAGGACACATTGAATCGCCATGGAAGCTCGTGAGCGGCTGGTTTTTCTCGATACCGAGACAACAGGGCTTGATCCCCGTCTGGGTCATCGAATCATTGAAGTGGCGGCCGTCGAGGCGATTGGACGCGAGCTGACGGGCAATCAGCTGCATCACTATCTCGATCCCGAGCGAGAAATCGATGCCGGGGCGACCGCTGTGCACGGGTTTTCGTGGGACGACTTGCGCGGAAAACCAAAATTTATCTCGATAGCCGATGAGTTGCTGAAGTTCATGTCGGGTGCCAGGGTTGTAATCCACAACGCTGCGTTTGACATCTCGTTCATCGATCAGGAGCTGGCGCGTCTCCGTCAACCACCGGTTTCGAAACGTGAAATTGTTGTCACAGATTCGCTTTTGTTGGCGCGGGAAAAATTTCCTGGGAAGCGAAATTCACTTGATGCGCTCTGTGATCGGCTCGGCGTTGACAATTCGCACCGCAATTTGCACGGCGCGCTTCTGGATGCGAGGTTATTGGCAGAGGTTTTTTTCGCACTTACCCGAGGTCAGGGCATGCTAGAAATCGACACGCCTGACCCAGTGCGGACCTACGTAGCAACGCGTACTGATTCAGCCCAGCCAAGACAGCTAGTCCCCATTTACGAGGTTCCACTTTTGGCGTCAACTGATGCTACAAACTCGAGCTACATGGAGCGCCTTGCCAAACAGTCGGGAATCACACGCGGCTGGACTTAGCTACGACCCATCTCGCTGTACAGAACGTTGCGTAATCTCGACACCAGAGGGTTTGGCACAGATGCAAATGTCGGCGCGCCGCTGAGCGAAAATGCCATTGCAGACAGTGCCGGGGATCTGATTTAATTCATTTTCAAGTTTTACCGAATCCGCAAATGACAACCCGACCACGTCTAGCACTTGATTGCCGTTGTCAGTGATCACGCCAGTGCGCAGTGTCGCTCTTCCTCCCAATTGAGAAAGCCGTCGCACAATCAGACCAGTTGCGAGCGGAATAACCTCTACGGGCAATGGGAACGTACCCAATTGTTTGACTTGTTTCGAAGCATCAATCAAGCAGATGAATTTGTCTGACGCGGTGGCAATAATTTTCTCGCGAGTCAACGCAGCGCCACCGCCCTTGATCATCGCAAAGGATGGGTCAATTTCGTCAGCCCCATCGAAGTAGCAAGGAACGTGCGCCACTTCGTTGAGATCTAGTACAGCGATCCCCACACTGCGAAGAGCCGCTGCCGACGCCTCGGAAGCGGCCACCGCCCCCTTGACTTGGTACCGCAGCGGAGCGAGCAGCGAGATAAACGCGTTGACTGTGCTGCCGCTACCAACACCCAGCAAAGCACCGGGAACAACATATTGCAAAGCGGCTGTGGCCGCAGCCAGTTTCATAGCGTCTTTAGGCGTGATGGGCACGGGATAAGGGCAGCAGAGCTTGCTCGCGCCGTCTAAAATTCATAACGAATAAAGCCTACCATCGTTGCTGCATGCTTGCATGCGGAGCAACTAGCAAACCTCAGGAACGCCGCACTTTGGACTATTTGACCCGGATACTGAACGCCAAGGTGTACGACGTGGCGATCGAGACCTCGCTGGTTCACGCAACCGTGTTGTCTGCTCGCGTGGGCAATCAGGTACTTATCAAGCGGGAGGATGAGCAACCGGTCCATTCATTCAAGCTCCGCGGCGCGTACAACAAAATGGCACATCTTCCGCCCAAGCAGCTCGCGGCGGGTGTTGTGACGGCGAGTAGTGGCAACCACGCGCAAGGCGTGGCACTAGCCGCACAGAAACTGGGCGTCAAAGCTACCATCGTCATGCCCAAAACCACGCCTGCTATCAAGGTCGACGCAGTACGGGCGCGCGGCGCAAAGGTTGAGCTGCACGGCGAGTCATATTCGGACTCTTACGAGTATGCGCAAAAGCTCGTCAAGACTACGGGCAAAGCCTTCATCCACCCGTATGATGATCCCGACGTGATTGCCGGGCAAGGCACGATCGGCATGGAGATTTTGCGCCAATATCAGGGCGACATTGACGCAATATTTGTCGCCGTCGGCGGTGGCGGCTTAATTTCAGGCATTGCCGCATACGTAAAGGCAGTACGTCCCAAGATCAAGATCATCGCCGTCGAGCCATATGATCAGGCGGCAATGACTGAGTCGTTGAAGGCAGGAAAGCGAATTACGCTACCAACCGTTGGGCTGTTTGCCGAGTCCACGGCGGTAAAGCAGGTCGGCGCTGAGACTTTTCGACTGTGTCAACAATACGTCGACGACACAGTCCTCGTCACAAACGATGAAATTTGTGCTGCTATCAAGGACGTTTACACCGACTGCAGGGCGATTCTTGAGCCGGGTGGCGCGGCCGCCATTGCAGGACTAAAAAAATACGCAGAGAAACACCGGAGCCAGGGCAAGACCTATGTGGCCGTTGCCTGTGGCTCCAACATGAATTTTGATCGGTTGAGATTTGTCGCCGAGCGCGCGATGGTTGGCGAGTCGCGCGAAGCTGTTTTCGCGGTGACGCTGCCGGAAAAACCCGGCAGCTTTCGGGCACTATGTGACGTGTTAGGGCCAAGATCGGTCACCGAATTCAACTACCGCTTTGCAGGCGGAAGAACCGCACACATTTTCTTCGGGGTTGAAATCGCTAGAAAGCGTGAGATACCTGAATTGATTCGCGAATTCAAACGCGCTGGAATGCAAGCCGTCGATCTAACCGAAAATGAGATGGCGAAACTGCATTTGCGCCATCTCGTAGGCGGCCATGCGCCGGGGGCACAAGGAGAGCGTGTTTTTCGCTTTGATTTCCCCGAGCGACCCGGCGCATTGGCGAATTTTTTACGCGCGATGCATTCTGACTGGAACATCACACTGTTTCATTATCGAAATCACGGTTCGGACGTTGGCCGAGTTCTTGCTGGCATTCAGGCTCCGAAAACCGACAACGCAAAACTAGACGAGTTTTTGTATCGAATTGCGCAGATGGGGTACGCGTGGATAGAGGAAACCGACAACGTCGCTTACAAACTTTTTCTCGGCATGAATCAGGCCACACAGTAACGATAGAACGCCTGCGTAAACTGACATCCCAAGGCGTGCGCATCGGTTTAAATCGTTGCGGCGCACCGACAGACTACAGAAAAGTCGTAGAAAGTACTGAATTAGCGATGCAATTCATCCGGAGGCATGGCAAACTGCATGACAATGTTCTTTTTGCGACGGCCCAGTCATGCTGATGACAGTCCCTGAAACATCCGCACCCGTTGTCAACGGACTCAAAGTCATGGTGATAGACGATAGCAATACGATTCGGCGCAGTGCCGAAATCTTCCTTTTGCAGGCGGGCTGCCAGGTGATATTGGCGGAAGACGGCTTTGACGCCTTGGCGAAAATCGTCGATCATCGTCCTGATGTAATTTTTGTCGATATCATGATGCCTCGACTTGATGGATATCTCACTTGTGCACTCATCAAGAAGAACGTCAAATTTAAGTCGACGCCAGTGGTCATGTTGTCGTCCAAGGACGGATTGTTTGACCGTGCGCGAGGCCGCATGGTTGGATCAGATCAATACCTGACAAAACCATTCACCAAAGAAAGCCTGATTTCAGCAGTCGCTTCGTTCGCCGGACACGAACGCGCGAATTCGTGAGGAAGCACTATGCCCGTTAAGAAAGTTTTGGTGGTTGATGATTCGCCCACCGAACGCCATGCAATATCTGAGATCCTGCGCCGAGCAGGTTATGAGGTCAATACGTGTGACAGCGGCGAAGAGGCCGTTGCACAATCGAAGATACTTCTTCCAGACTTAATCCTGATGGATGTAGTCATGCCCGGTTTAAACGGCTTTCAGGCGACCCGAATGATCGCTAGAGACGAGATTACACGCCATATCCCCGTCATTATTTGTACTACTAAAAGTCAGGAAACAGACAAGATTTGGGGTCTACGGCAAGGCGCTCGTGACTACGTTGTGAAGCCAATTGTCGCCAGCGACCTGCTGGACAAAATGGCGCGAATCGAGTAGCCGTATGTACGCATCCTGCTGCGCTCAATTGGATCGTAAAGGCGTTTCCGCGGGTGCAGAACGTGGCGCGTGACCGCAATAGGCTACGCGACTTTCAGGAAGGTTTGGCAAAGCGCCTGCGGCTGGCCGCTGAATTGCCGCAGAGACAGTCCAGGTTGGCGGTTCAGGCGGGCGATCGCGGCTACCTACTCAATCTGGACGACATTTCCGAAGTAGCGCCGCTTGCTGTAATCGCGCCAGCCCCGCTGACGCAGCCGTGGTTTCTTGGGGTGACGAACGTTCGTGGCACCCTTTACGCGGTTAGCGATTTTGCGCTTTGGTTAGGCTTACATGTAACGTCGGATTTGAATGCAAAGCGGCTGATTCTGCTTGGGCAACGGCTTGGCAAGGTGCGAGCTGGTCTCGTAGTAACGAGGGTGGTCGGATTGCGGTTGCTTGACGAAATGAAATCACACGACGCGCCGCTCAGGCGGGCGTGGGAAAGTGCATCGTGGCTGGACCGAGATGGCGTTGGCTGGATTGAAGTCGATCTCGAAAAATTAGCGACTGACGCAGAATTTTTACAGGTTGTTCGATGAAAAATAATAGGGGATGGGGGCTATGAAGCTTACGTTGGGCAAAGTCTTCAAAGGCAAGGGGTCGGCTGTATCAAGTGACATTCCTACTGTCGTTGTGTCTGCGCCGTTGGCGGGTGACACAGGTATGGCGGGTGCATATGACCCGACCCGAGCCGTATCCGTGGTGGAGCAGCTTCGCGCTGCTGCGCGCGGCGGCAAGGCGGTCAAGCAGTTACCACTGATTGGGCACTTGTCGACAGCCAAGCAGTTCCAGTACTTGGCCGCAGCCCTTGCTACAAGTTTTGTGCTGATGCTAATTCTGTTTGGCTTGTATGCCATTGAAGCCCGAAAGAACGGCGCTCAGATTGCGGCCGCGACTGAAATGCAGATGTTGGCACAACGTCTGGCAAGGGGCGGAGCACAGTCAGAAATGGGCGGTGCCGTCGGGTTTGATGTTCTCAAAGATAGTCGCGATCAATTTCGGTCCAATCTCAAGGCGCTCTCAACTGGCGGCGAGTATCGCGGCGTGTCTTTGAGCGAGCCGCAAAATGACGCAGTTCGTACTGCCGCGTCGGATCTCGAAAAACGCTGGACATCGGTTGATGGAAAAGTGGACGAGCTCATCGCAGCGCGCGGCATTTTGACGTCGCTGTCACAAGCCGTTAGCAACGTGAATCAAGGCAATCAAGGCCTTCTGGAATTGGCAGAGCAATTGGCCACGCAGCTGTCTACCGCGGGTGGGCGCGAAATCTCGCTCGCCAACAACCTTGTGATGCTCACGCAGCGCATTGCCAAAAATGCCAATGCTCTAATCGGCGACGAAGTGGACTCCGACGTCGCTTTTTTATTGGGCAAGGACACTGCGACGTTTCGCGATATTGTCAATGGACTGCTTCAGGGAAGCGAAGCCTTGCGCGTTAGCGCGATACGCGACGGCGAAGCCAAGCAAACCTTGACCGAGCTGGGCTCAAAGTTTCAGGAAACGGAGAAGCGGTTAGTTGAAGTGCTGCGCGCGATGCCCCGATTGCTCGCTGGCAAACAAGCCGCAAAGGTCATCACGACAGAAGCTGAGCCTTTGATGGCCGGTGCAAAAACGCTCTCAACCGCTTATGAGGGAGCGGGAAATACGGCAAACTTTGCGCTCTATCTTGCTGCCGCGTTTGGGTTGCTGTCGCTTTTGTTGGGAATTGCGCTCGGCTACTTGTTTCTTAACGAAGCGCGTATCCGTGCCGCAGAAAACGAGCGCGAGAATCAGCGTAACCAGGAAGCCATTTTGCGGCTACTCAACGAGATGGGAACGTTGGCCGACGGCGACCTGACGGTCAAAGCGAGCGTGACCGAGGACGTGACTGGGGCGATCGCAGATTCCATCAACTTCACGGTGGACGAATTGCGCAAGGTGGTGTCCGACATTAACGCCACGACCGGTGAGGTTGCAGGTGCTACGCAATCCGCACAAGCGATTTCGCAGCGTCTCTATCAGGCATCGCAGCGGCAATCGGGCGAAATTCAACGCTCCAGTGCGTTGGTGCTGCAAATGGCGCAGTCGATTAATGAAGTGTCTGCATCTGCTACCGAAGGCTCCCGAGTGGCGCAACAGTCGCTGTCCGCTTCGGAGCAGGGCGCGAAGGCCGTACAAAACCAGATCGCTGGCATGAACGAAATTCGCACGCAGATTCAGGAAAGCTCCAAGCGCATCAAGCGCCTCGGTGAAAGCTCGCAGGAAATCGGCGAGATCGTGGAGCTGATTTCGGACATTACCGAGCAGACGAACGTGCTGGCACTGAACGCCGCTATTCAGGCTGCGTCAGCCGGTGAAGCAGGCCGAGGATTTACCGTGGTTGCGGAAGAGGTGCAGCGGCTCGCTGAACGTTCGGCCGAAGCTACCAAGCAGATCGAAGCGCTGGTTCGCGCCATTCAAGCGGATACTCAGGACGCTGTGAATGCGATGGAAAAGACCACGCAAGGGGTGGTCGAGGGAACACGCCTCTCTGACGCGGCGGGTCAAACGCTCGCGGAAATTAGCCGCGTTTCTCGTGACCTTGCGAGCCTTGTGAGCAACATCTCGGTGCAAACGCAAACCCAGTCAGCTTCGGTTTCCGAGGTGACGCGCGGCATGCAGGACATTCTCGCGGTGACGGAAGAAACGTCTCGCGGAACGCAACAAACTAACGTCTCCATTGAAGAATTGGGACGACTGGCACAAACGCTTCGCGGCTCGGTCGCGGGCTTCAAGGTGTAACTGAGCGGGAGTTAGCAAGCTGTGGCGATTGACATTCCGCTCGAACTCGACAGCGGCCCCATCACGTGGGTAAAAGCGGAAATAGAGAACGCGCTGTTTCGCGCGCTTGAAGGCATTCGACAACTTCGCAGCGCGCCAAGCGCAGAGCACCGCAACGCTGTACGCGCTGAGTTGCATCAGGTATCCGGCGCGCTGGAACTGGTTGGCATTGAGGGCCTTGCGGTTCTTGTTCAGGAGTTTGAGAAGCATTTCGGCAACGATGTCGAGGTTGTTTCTCCAGAGGCTCTCGATTTGGTAGATCGAGGTTGCCGCCGCCTGCTGTCGCATCTGAAGGAGATGGTCAGTGGATCGCCGCCTGTGCCCTTGCGATTCATTTCCGAATACCTCGCGCTCGGCAAGTTGCGCCGTTCGAAATTCGGCCCTGCAGATTTGTTCTTTCCGGACCTTTCTCGGCGTCCTGCGAAGCTGAATAACGGAGACGCTCCCGAGCCATCACGCATGCCCGCTTTCTTGCTGCGTCAGCGGCGCGATTTTCAGCATGGCTTGCTGCAATGGCTGCGCGGCAGCGAAGCCGGCCTCGCGCAAATGCGACAGGTGATTTCGGAGATTGAAGCTGCTTATCCGCTACCGTCGCAACGCTCCTTCTGGTGGGCGACGCACGCACTGCTCGAGGCGACGCACACTGGATTCGTCGAACCGTCCACTGCTCTGAAGCAACTCATGGCACGCGTGGATTTACAAGTTCGCCGCTTTGTCGAGGGTTCGACGCGGGTCGCAGATCGGCTGCGTCGTGAAGTGCTCTATCACGTCGCGCGTGCCCGCAATGGCAACGCGCTTGTCGATGAAGTCAAGGCGCTGTATGAGCTTGATGTGCTGGTGCCCAAGCGGGTGCCGCGCGAGATCGACATTGTTGCTCTACAGCCAGCGATCACGCATCTGGCAGCGATTGTTGCGCGTTGCAAAGACGCTTGGGCTAGCTACACCTCTGGACGCACCGCCGCGCTGCAAAAACTGCGCGACACTGCGGCCGAGTTGCCGTCGGCCTGTGATGCCCTGCAGATGCCAGATTTCTCAAGCTTGGGGCGTGGTATTTCATCGGCTGCGGTCTCGGCCGTTGAGAACAAAAATGTGGGCGATGACCTCTCGATCGAACTGGCAACCAGTTTGATTCTCATCGAAACCGCGATAGAGCATATCGCCGCGCTCCCGACATCGTTCAGAACGCAGGTAGAACGAGCTGTTCAACGACTGTCTTACGCAATGTCGAATGCGCCGATTCCGACCGAGTTGCGCGCAGAAACTGAGGCGAATTCGCTGACACGTCTGGCGCAGGAAAAGCAGACCATCTCTCAGGTGGCTCGTGAAATTCGCGCCAATATGCGTCTGGTTGAGCAAGCGCTGGATGCGGTATTCCGTGATCGCACAGCGACTGACGAACTGAAGCCGGTTCCGGCCCTGCTGGGGCAGGTGTCCGGTGCGATGCGCATGCTAGGCTGGAATGAAGCAAATGAGTTACTGAGCAAGACCACAGATCGCTTGATCGAATCCGTCGGACATCAAGCTGCTTTAAGTACGCAAGACATCGACTCGCTGGCCGATGTGCTTGCGGGGCTCAGCTTCTACGTGGACGTTCGCGAACGTCGCGAACGCGATGCTGATGCAATTTTGCTGGGTCTCAAGCGTCGTTTCCTCGGCGAGACTGGCGCTGCGGCAGACGGCGTGGACGATGAGGATAGCGTTGAAGCGTCGCTTGCCGATCGGCAACGGATGCTACGGCCAATGACAATGGCGTTTAACGACGCGCCGGATCGCATCGAACTTCGCGACTCGCTACGTTCCACGCTGCAAGGCGTGCGGCAGGACGCGGAATTGCTGTCCGACCAGACGCTTTCAAAGGCATCGAACGAAGCACTGCGACTGCTCGATGACGACGCCGGACAGCCTGAAGCGCTAACTGCTGCCGTAGCCGCCGTCGTTGGCACCGTCGCTGAATTGCCGCCTACCTCGGCCGAGACTTCGCGACTAATGGAGTCGGATTCGGAAGCGCTTGACACCGGCCTTCTCGACATTTTTGTTGAAGAAGCTATCGAAGTCGTTCAAGCCATCCGTACCGACCATCAAGCGCTCTTGTTGCAAAGAGACCGTCGCGATTTGCTCATTGACGTCCGGCGCGCGTTTCATACCTTAAAGGGCAGCGGTCGCATGGTGGGGCAAACCCAGCTTGCGGAGGTCGCATGGCGAGTGGAAGGCGTGCTCAATGCCGCGCTCGAAACTGAGCGTAGCGTCACCGAACCTGAACTGAGCCTGATCGGCGCTGCCGCCCAGCTGTTTTCTGGTTGGGTAGACACGTTGCGTGACGAACACAGGGTCGCAATCGATGTAGGAGCGCTCGACGGCTTGATCGCCCAGTGCTCACCGCCAGCCGCCCCGGTCACGATGACCACTGCACCGCCATCCCCGGCGCTCATACCGGCGTCTTCGCAGACCGCACCGCCGCATGCGACCGGGACAGCTGCCGTACCAGCTGCATTGGCTCAAGCGGCCACTGTTAGCGCAGTCACCCCACTTGTGCCTGATCTAGCCGCAGATGGCGCAGATCTGGATGCTCAACTGTCACAGGCCGTAGATTCCCTGCGCGAGATCTGGGGTACTGAGCCACATACCGATTTGCCTGCGCTAGACGATGTGCATGATATTGAGCTCGCGCCGGTAATCGAGCCGAGCCGTCGCCTGCACGATCACATACCGCTCGTTCATCCGGTCGAAAATTTTGCGCCCGATTTTGCGGCAACACCTGATGCCGACCCCGATAGTGACGACATGCATGTGCTCGGCGTCAGCGTATCGCGGGCGCTTTTTTCGATCCTGACCGACGAAACGCGCGTGCACTTGCAAACGCTGGATTACGAGCTGGCGTTGATGCAGTTCGACACCAGCCTGCCTCCAAGCGATCCGATGGTTCGAGCGAGTCATACGCTTTGCGGGATTCATCGCACCGCCGGGTTTGTCGAAATTGGGGACTTTGCCGGCTTGTTGGAAAGCGCTCTGATGTCGATCCGTCGTTCCGGTCGACCACCTGCCGCTGTCAGCACCATTGCGTCGGCCGTGCGCTCGTTGCGCACCGCGACGCTGCGCCTGCAGGCGCAATCCCCGCTGTCGCCCGAAGAACATGCCGATCTTGAGCGATCACGCCTGCAATTGCACGCTATCCTCGCGCAGACTGGCAACAATAATCTCGGCGTGGAAATCGAGCTGCTAGAGCAGACGCACGCTGAAGAACGCGCATTGGCGCTGCCTGTCGTTGAATTCGCGGACACAGCTCCTGGGATGGTTCCGGTGCCCACCGCGCTGGCAGTGCCTGTCGTCGAACCGACCCCGATACCCACGTCTGACGTGCCCGCCTCCCCACCGCCGACAACGCGATCGATTGAAGTCGTCGCACCACTTACGATGGCGGTGGTTGCAGCCGCCGCCGTTGTGCGCGCGCCCGAACAAGCGCCCGCTCCGGTGAGCGAAGTAGCGACGCCAGTTTTGCCGTCAATTGCCAATACGATCACATCGCCCGAGATCCGTCCTGCGGCGCTTCCTGCCACTGTTTCGGAGCCCGTCGCGCTACCACCTGATGTTTCCGCCCGGTCGCCGGCCCCGGAGCGGTCCCCAGCACCAATTGCTCCGGCGGTTTCTGCGTTCGCGCCGGTAGCGGCGACAGCGGTTAGCGCAAGCGCGTCCAAGGCGATTGCCACGCCGCCTGTCTTCGCGCCTGCTGTTACCCCAGTTAATCTGACCGGGCCATCACTTGCCCCTGTTCACGCGGAGACTGTCGCACAGTCGCGCCGGGCAGACGATCCGCTCGCCGAGATTCATGATGACATTGACGATCAGGTTCTGCCCATCTTCCTCGAAGAGGCGCAGGAGCTATTCCCGCGCGCGAGTACGCAGGTCACGGCATGGCGTCAGGACGCTCACAATCCAGTTCACTCGGATGAGCTCAAGCGAACACTACATACGCTGAAAGGCAGCGCCCGCATGGCCGGCGCAATGCGGTTGGGCGAGCTTGCACATTCGCTCGAAACTCATCTCGTGGATGTAGCAGGCGCGCCATCGGCTTCCATGTTCGACAGCTTTGACGAGTATCTCGACGACATAGCGTTCATACTGGAACGACTGACTCGCAACGAGAAAGACTCGATCCTGCCGCGCTTCGCTGCGCTGGCGGCTGGCGCTGAACCAGAGCAGGCGCTTGAGTTGGCGGACTTTGCCGACGATGAAATTACCTACCCTGCAGCAGCAAAGATTACCGACGTCGTTGAAGCACCGGCCAAGGTTTCCGCCAACACGACCACATCCGCGCCAGCTCCGCAGCGTTCAGTCGCCGACATTGCGCAATCTCTGGCGATGATTCGTCCACTGCCAGCTACTGCCGCCGCGACTGTGTCGGCGGCAGACACGGCTACTGCGTTCTTGCGTGTCCGTAGCGACGCTATTGAACAACTTGCCGACGAATCCGGTGAGATTTCGATTCACCGCGCACGGATCGAAGCCGAGATGCGCGGCCTGAAAGGTGGCTTGCTCGATCTCACCGCATCGGTCGTGCGCCTTCGTGGGCAGTTGCGCGAGATCGAGATTCAGGGCGAATCGCAAATTCAATCGCGCCTTGATCAAGAGTCGGATTTTGACCCACTCGAATTTGACCGCTACACGCGCTTCCAGGAGCTCACGCGCGGCATCGCCGAGAGTGTGAATGACGTCGCAACCGTGCAGCAGAGCCTGCTCAAAAATCTCGCCGACGCCGACACCGCATTGTCGAGCCAGACACGGTTGTCGCGTTCGGTGCAATTGCGTTTGCAGACGCTACGTACAGTACCGTTCTCCAGTCTTTCGGATCGCCTGTATCGCGTTCTGCGGCAGACGGCGAAAGAGCTTAAGAAACGCGCCAACCTTGATATTCGCGGCGGTCGCATTGAAATCGACCGCAGCGTGCTTGAGCGCCTGACTCCCGTGCTGGAGCATCTGGTGCGTAATGCGCTCGCGCACGGTATTGAATCTGACGCTTCGCGCAAAGAACAAGGCAAGCCCGACATTGGCGAGCTGACACTGAATGCACGGCAACAGGGTAACGAGGTTGTGATTTCGCTCACCGACGACGGCGGCGGGATTCCGCTGGATCGGGTGCGTTCGCGCGCGATTGAGCGCGGCATGATCGACGCCAATAATGAACTGACCGATGCGCGCTTGCTGGAATTTATTTTCCAGCCTTCATTCTCTACGGCTGAGCAAATCACTGCGGTCGCAGGTCGCGGCATCGGTATGGACGTCGTGCGGAACGAGGTTGCGGCACTCGGTGGTCGCGTTGAGGTGCAGACCTCGCGCGGCGTCGGCGCGACGTTCACGCTGTCGGTGCCGTTGACGCTCGCGGTGACACAGGTGTTGATGGTCGCTGTCGGTAAGGCTGTTTATGGCGTCCCATCGTCTCTGATTGAACAAGTCCGGCAGCTGCCGACCAAAGATCGCACCGCTGCGATGCAGTCGGGTCTGCTTGATCACGGCGGTCGAAAAATCGCCTACCGCAGCTTTGGTGAGCTGATCCGCGCACCGCATGACACCGGAGCGCCGCATGCGGCCCCGGTCATGGTGTTAAAGGCCGGTGACGTTATGGCTGCGATTGAAGTTGATCGAATTCTGGGCAATCAGGAGGTTGTCGCCAAACCTTACGGACCGCAGCTCGCTCGCGTGCCGGGCATGGCGGGACTGACGGTGTTGGCGGACGGACGGATTGCGCTGCTGCTTAACCCGCTTAACCTGATGCTGGCGCTCGATAGCGGTGACACTGAGCGTCGGCAATCGGTGAGCGCGCCAGCAGCGCTTGCGCCAGCTACGCCTGCGCAAGTACCAGCTGCGGTGGCCGAGACAGTGCAGGTCGCGCCGGCGCTACCGATTGTTGAGGAGTTGTCAGTCGCTCATGTGCCTGACGGGGAGGTAAATACTCCGTCAGCGTTAGTTGAAGTGGCGGCACCGCCGGAGCCAAAATTACCCGTATTCGTTACGGAAGACGCGCCGATCCTGCATGTGGTTAAAGTGCCTGCACCTGTTGCCGCCGTCACCGCGGTCGAGGCAGCTGTCGTTAGCGCACCTGTCTTCGTCGAAACTCCGGTCAAAGTGCCCGTTGTCGCAGCGCCACCAGCCATTGCCGAGGTGCCGATAGTTGTCGCACCGCCTCCGCCTGCTGTTGTTGCGCCACCACCTCTGGCACCCGTTGTTACAGTGGTGGCTGTCGCCCCCCTCAAAGCCCCAGAACTGGCACCCATCTTCACTGCGCCAAGGCGAGTCCCGCCGGTGATGCCGGAGCCCGTGGCAGTGCCTTACACGCCTACCGTGCTGGTGGTCGACGATTCGCTCACCGTGCGCAAAATCACATCGCGTCTGCTGGAGCGTGAGGGCTACAAGGCGCTCACCGCCAAAGACGGTCTGGACGCGCTGACGATCCTCGCGGATGCCAACCCGGATGTCATCCTGCTCGACATTGAAATGCCGCGCATGGACGGCTTTGAGTTCACCAAAACGATCAAAGCGGACAGCCGTCAGAGTCACATCCCGATCATCATGATCACGTCGCGTACGGCAGAGAAACACCGTAGCCACGCGATGGAATTGGGCGTGAACGAGTACGTCGGCAAGCCGTATCAAGATGAAAATCTGATGGCGCTGGTCGCGAAATATGCGGGCAAACCTACGTAACCGAAACGGTTGCGACGGAATTGCGAAATTCGTGCGACAGCCCATGTCGCAGGTGCGGAAATCCGGAAGAGTTGAAGTCGGCCTGTAGGCCGGGTTCTGTTCACTAGCCGGTTGCCCGGTTTTGCGTGGCAGTCATTCCTCTAGGACGAACGTTACCGTTCGCCTCAAGCTACCTACCCGCATGCTCCAACGAGCCGCCTTGGGTGAGCAATTGCTTACTCACGGCGCATGCCTATTTGATATTGCTCCGGGTAGAGGTTGCCGCGTTTCACCGTAACTTAATACGCTCGTCTCTGTGGCCCTAGTCCTCGCCTCACGACGGA
>JAYWAQ010000219.1:0-5912 GCA_043782305.1 Burkholderiales bacterium | reverse complement strand
CGGCAATCACAACCGTTCAGTCGGCGCGATGCTCTCGCACGCTGTGGTGTCGAAATACGCGCACGCCGGTTTGCCGGACGACACGATTCACATGCGTTTCAAGGGCATCGCAGGTCAGAGCTTTGGCGCATTCCTCGCACGTGGCATCACGTTCGAGATCGAAGGCGCGACCAACGACTACACCGGCAAGGGCCTCTCGGGTGGTCGCATCATCGTCTACCCGGACGCAAAATGCCCAGCAAAGGCCGAGGACAACATCGTGATCGGCAACACCGTGCTGTACGGTGCGACCGAGGGCGAGGCGTTCTTCCGTGGCGTCGCCGGCGAGCGCTTCGCGGTGCGCAACTCGGGCGCGACTGCGGTGGTTGAAGGCACGGGCGATCATGGCTGTGAGTACATGACAGGTGGCACGGTCGTTGTGCTTGGCGAAACGGCGCGAAACTTTGCGGCGGGGATGTCGGGCGGTTTGGCGTATGTGTACGACCCGAAAGGCGTCTTCGCAAAGCGCTGCAATTTGTCAATGGTGTCGGTTGAATCGGTCGTCTCCGAGATCGAGCAAACCGGTGCCGAGCAGGAGCTGATTGCGCAGGGCAAAGGCCGAAAGCGTCATCGCGACATGAGCGACGAGGCGATCATCAAATCGCTCATCGACAAGCATCTTCGCTACACCGGGTCGGCAGTAGCGCTGGCCATCATGGACGACTGGACGAGTCAACGCAAACATTTCGTCAAAGTCTTCCCGCATGAGTACAAGCGCGCGCTGACGGACATGTATGCAGAGTCGATCAAGGCGAAGTCAGCGACGAAAGAAGTTGTCGCGAAGTAGCCTCTGTCCCCTCTCCCCTCGCGGGAGAGGGTCTGGGTTATGGTGAAGGGGACGTGGTCGAGTCTCTATATTCACCGACCTATCAATTAACCAACCCTTCACCCCAACCCTCTCTCGCAAGGGGAGAGGGCATAGAACGAAAACCAGCAGAAGAAAATCATGGGAAAAGTCACCGGATTCATGGAGTTTCAACGCTTGAGCGAGGCCGCTGAAGCGCCGAAGTCACGGCTCCATCACTATCGCGAATTTGTCGTCACGCTGAAGGACGACGAAGCGAAACAACAGGGCGCGCGCTGTATGGATTGCGGCATTCCCTTCTGCCAGACCGGATGCCCGGTGAACAACATCATTCCGGACTGGAATGATCTCGTCTATCGCGGCAACTGGAAGCAGGCGCTGGATACCCTGCACAGTACCAACAACTTCCCGGAATTCACTGGCCGCGTCTGCCCTGCACCTTGCGAAGCGGCCTGCACGTTGAACATTAACAACGACGCCGTAGGCATCAAGTCGATTGAGCATTTCATCATCGACAAGGGCTGGGAGTCGGGCTGGGTGACGCCGCAAATCGCTGCGAAGAAAACCGGCAAGACGGTTGCCGTCGTAGGCTCCGGCCCCGCAGGCATGGCCGCTGCACAGCAGCTCGCGCGTGCCGGTCACTCGGTGACTGTGTTTGAAAAATCAGACCGTATCGGCGGCCTCTTGCGCTACGGCATTCCTGATTTCAAAATGGAGAAATCGCACATCGACCGCCGCGTGGCGCAGATGGAAGCCGAGGGCGTGACCTTCAAAACTAGCGTGATGGTGGGAGACGGAACGCTGGTCGCAGGCGTTGGCAACGACGCGGAAGAAGTCGTATCGCCAGACACGCTGACCTCCCTGTTTGACGCCGTTGTTTTGTCCGGTGGTGCTGAGCATCCGCGCGACCTGCCCGTAGCGGGGCGCGAGCTCAAGGGCGTGTACTACGCGATGGAATTTTTACCGCTGCAGAACAAGCGTGTGGCCGGTGACGACGTAGAAGTGATCTCGGCCAAAGGTAAGCACGTCGTGGTAATCGGCGGCGGCGACACGGGCTCTGACTGCGTAGGCACATCAAACCGTCATGGTGCCGCGAGCGTCACGCAATTCGAGCTGATGCCGCAGCCGCCCGAGAAAGAAAACAAGCCAATGGTGTGGCCAAACTGGCCGCTCAAGCTTCGCACGTCGTCATCGCACGAAGAAGGTGTGGCACGCGACTGGTCAGTCACGACGAAATCGCTGGTCGGCAAGGACGGTCAAGTCACCGGCCTCAAAGCCGCGCGCGTCGAATGGAAAGACGGCAAGATGCAGGAAGTCCTGGGCAGCGAGTGGGAAATGAAGGCGGATCTCGTACTGCTGGCGATGGGTTTTGTGCATCCCGTGGCGCCGGTACTGGCCGCATTTGGCGTTGAGCGCGATTGGCGTGGCAATGCGAAGGCGAGCACAGACGAAGGCGGCTACGCGACGAACGTACCCAAGGTTTTCGCGGCAGGCGACATGCGGCGTGGACAATCACTCGTTGTGTGGGCGATTCGCGAAGGCCGTCAGTGCGCGCGCTCGGTCGACGCGTTTTTGATGGGTTCATCCACGCTGCCGCGATAGAACAACTTTTCGCTCAATGCACGCCTGCATTTGGGCTGGGCGTTGATTTGTCACAAAGTCGATTAGTGGCATTTTTTAATCCTGCCCCCTGTTTAGTTGGGTTTTCACGAGAAAGCTGATGCTCATGAACTCCGCAGGCATCGCGCCGTCGTATGAAGCCCGTCGTACTAACATGCGCATCATGAAATTTCTGATGTTTGCCGCTCCGGCATTGCGTGCGCTACTCGCGATTAGCGTCTTGTCGTCAAGCTCCGAGCTTCTGGCTACAACGCTACAACTCTCCTCGGTCGCCGCGCGCTCAGGCGCTCAATTCATGATTGATGGCGTGCGTCGCGAAGCGCGCGTCGGTGTCTTCACCGATGAAGGCCTGCTGCTCGAAAAGATCAACGACGACACCGCGACCTTCCTCTACAACGGCCTGCCGCAGCGCATGCGCGTGGGCGATATGGCCGTGATCGACTCGCAGACCCAGGGCTTCATCAGCCATCAGATCAAGGCCGATCAGAAAAACAAATACCTGACTCCCGCGCTCTTGAACGGCGGCAATGTGCAGGCAGAAATTGATCGCACGGCCGACGTTCTGGTGATTCCGGTGGCCGATGCGGACCGCCTGAATTTGCCGTACAAAGACAAAAAGTCACGCACGCTGATCGCACCAAAGCAGACGATCACCGAGACCAAAGAAGGCAAAGAAACAAAGACCGTGATCGAACCGAAAGACAAAGACGGCAAACCGCTGACTTACAAGACCTATGTGCTGCCGCTCACGTCCGTGCGGGTCGGCGCGGTCGATGTGTACGGCGTCAATGCCATCGTGAGCGAAAAGCCGGGCCTGACCACTACCGTGATCGGTCGTGACTTTCTGAAACGCGTTGCGCCGTCATGGTCGAACCGCACTTTGACTTTGGTTCGCCGCTAATGACCATCACGAATGACCTTTTTCTCCGCGCTTTCACCGACGAAAAGCTCCTCCGCCCACCGATCTGGTTGATGCGCCAGGCCGGTCGCTATCTGCCAGAATACAAAGCCACGCGCGCCAAAGCGGGCAGCTTTCTCGAGCTTTGCCGTTCGCCGTCGTTCTGCGCCGAGGTGCTTTTGCAACCACTGGAGCGCTACGATCTGGACGCGGCAATCTTGTTCTCCGACATCCTGACCGTGCCCGACGCGATGGGCTTGGGCCTTACGTTCGGCGTCGGTGAAGGGCCGCGTTTTTCGCATCCGTTGCGCGAAGAATCGGACGTCGAAGCGCTCGCTGTGCCCGATATGGTGAAGTTGCAATACGTGTTCGACGCCGTCGCCGAGTGCAAACGTGCGCTGACGAAGAATGACCAGCAACGCGTACCGCTGATTGGCTTCTCCGGTAGCCCGTTCACACTCGCCTGCTACATGATCGAAGGCGGCGGTTCAGCCGACGCGTTTCCGCTGACGCGACGCATGCTGTTGCAGCGGCCCGAGCTGTTTCAGAAAGTGCTCGATGTCAACGTCGGCGCGGTCACCGCGTATTTGAGCGAACAGGTGCGCGCCGGAGCGGACGCGCTGATGCTTTTTGACACCTGGGGCGGCGTGCTCGCGCCGCGGCTGTATCGCGAGTTTTCGCTGGCACCAATGACGCGGATTGTGGACGCCCTGCGCGCCCTGTTTCCAAAAATTCCGGTCATGTTATTCAGCCGCGGCGCGGCCCAAAGCGTCGGCGCTATCGCCGCCAGTGGCGCCCAAGGGATCGGCGTGGACTGGCAGAGCGATCTGGTGGATGCTCGCGCCGCGGCGGGGCCGAATGTCACATTGCAAGGCAATTTTGACCCGCTGCTTTTGACCACGGATGAGACAACCATTCGCCGCGAGTTGGCGAAATCGCTCGCCGGATTCGATCCAAAACATCGCTACATTGCCAATCTGGGCCACGGAATTACGCCGGATGCCGACCCCGCGCTGGTTGGCGTGATGGTGGACGCTTTGCGAAATCTTTAGTGCGGCAATTTCACAAAAGCAAGAAGATTTCGCTTGACAAATCCCGCACGGGCCGCTCCGCCGCGCCAGTTATGCACAAAAACGACGGTTCTGTGACAGGTGAGTACGCGCCTTCGCTGAAACCCAACAAAATTGGCGTAACTTATTGATTTTATTAATTGTTTTGCCATCGCCACAGAATCAGGCAAGACCGCAACAACCGCATTCAGGCGTGCTTTCGGCGTGTCAAGTGGTATTAGTTCACATATTTATCCACAGGCGTTGGGGACGAACTTTTGAGGACTGCGGCTCCAACGGTTTCACGCCAATTCAGCGGTAAGCAAGCACTCACACGCGTGACTGTACAGCTGCCGTTGGCCATTGGTCGGGCGCTCGATTACGTCGCGCCGACCGAATGGGGAATTGCGCCGAATTTTTGTGTCGAAGTAACGGTCGGTGTACGTCCGCACATCGGTGTGGTCGCGGCAGTGAACCCAGTTGACGCAGAAACAGCGACCACGCTCAAGCCCGTTCGCCGGGTCATTTGCTCCGCCTTGCCGGATTCGCTGATCGAACTCGCGGGATTTGTCGCCGAGTATTACCAGGTGCCGCACGGCATGGCCTGCGGCCTCATCAGTCCGATGGAGGCCGCACCATTGCCCGAAGCTTCGGGTTGGCAAATCACGGCCGCAGGGCACGATCATGTCGCCAACATTCCCGCGCGCAGCACTGCGCGGCGTGCGCTGGTCGTCGCGCTCCGACGCGGCCTTGATGCGGACGCCATGCGTGCGCTGTCGTCCGCGCAACGGCGCACGTTGAACGAGTGGATCACCCAGGGCTTCGTCAATGCGGTCTATCCGGACGCGACGCAGCCCGCGCAGGTGCATCCGGTGCTTCCGGAATTCACCGAGCCGCAATGCGACGCCGCTACCGCCTTGCGCGCAAACGCCGATCACTTCACCGTATCGCTGTTGCACGGCGTCACCGGCAGCGGCAAGACCGAGGTCTATCTCAATCTGGTGGCGTCCGTGCTCAACTCGGGCAGACAAGTCTTGCTGCTGGTGCCGGAGATCAACCTGACGCCGCAGCTCATCGACCGCGTACTCAAAGCGTTGCCTGGCGTACCGACCGCCGTCCTGCATTCCAAGCTCGCAGCAGGCGAGCGCAATCGCGCGTGGCACAGCGTGCATTCCGGCACCGCGCGGCTCATCATCGGCACGCGGCTCGCCGTGTTCGCGCCCGCCGCCGATCTCGGCCTCATCGTGATTGATGAAGAGCACGACGGCTCGTACAAGCAAAACGAGTCGCCGCGCTATCACGCCCGCGACGTGGCCATCGTCCGCGCCAAGCAGGCGAACATTCCGGTCGTACTCGCTAGCGCTACGCCCAGCCTCGAAACCTGGCGCAACGTACGTCATGCACGAAGCGGGGTCTATCAGCATATCGTTCTCAACGAGCGCGCGACAGCCGCTCAACCGTCCGCATTACGACTCGTGCCGTCACGCGGCAAGCGCGTGAA
>JAYWAQ010000218.1:0-2110 GCA_043782305.1 Burkholderiales bacterium | reverse complement strand
TTGGTTTCAACGTTCGTGCTGATGCGACGTCGCGCAAGCTTGCCGAGTCGGAAGGCGTGCAGATTCGCTACTACGACATCATTTACGAAGCCGTGGATGACGTTCGAAATGCACTTTCCGGCATGCTCGCGCCTGAGCAGAAGGAAAACACGCTGGGCCTCGTCGAGATTCGTCAGGTATTCCGTGCGTCGAAGATCGGCACCATCGCCGGTTGTTATGTACTCGAAGGCCTCGTCAAGCGCGGCGCGCAAGTGCGTTTGCTGCGCGACAACGTGGTCACGTGGACTGGCGAGCTTGATTCGCTGAAACGGTTCAAGGACGATGTCAAAGAAGTCAAAGAAGGCTATGAGTGCGGTCTCTCGCTCAAGAACTACAGCGAAATTCAAGAGGGTGATCGCCTTGAGATTTACGAAATCGTTGAAGTGCAGCGCACGCTCTAGTGGGTATCAAGCAAGGCCTATCGCAGCGCGCGTTGCGTGTTTCTGAGCAGGTTCAACGCGAACTTGCCCAGATGATTTCTACTGAAGTTCGCGATCCACGCGTCAAGGGCGTCACCGTCACGCAAGTGGAGGTGACGTCTGACCTGTCGCATGCTTTGGTGCGCTATGTACATCCGCAGGGCTATGCGGGGCAGGTTGATGCGGATGCAGGTTTCAAAAGCGTCAACGGCTTTTTGCGTCATGGTATTGCTGCACGGTTGACGATTTTCAAAGCGCCGCTGTTGCACTTTGAGTACGACAAGACGTTTGAAGAAGGCATGCGACTTTCCGCGCTGATTGATTCAGCGCGTGAGGACGACGCGCGCGTAGTTGCTGTCGACGACATGCCAGCCGTGCCAGTTTCTGGCGATCCAGCCTAGTCTTTCACGTGGCTCTGCATGGTGTAGCGCTGGTCGACAAACCGGCTGGAATGTCTTCTTTTTCTGTGGTTTCGAGGCTGCGGCGAATTTTTCGGACATTGGGCGTCACCAAAGCGGGCCATACGGGCACTCTAGACCCTCTGGCGACGGGTTTGCTGCCGATCTGCATCGGTGAGTCCACCAAGTTCGCGCAACGCCTCCTGGACGCGGATAAGGGCTATCTGGCCACGATCAAGCTGGGCAGCTCCACCACGACTGGCGACCGCGAGGGCGAAATTACCGAACGGCGCCCGGCCAACTTTGACGGCAACGCGGTTCGAACCGCGCTAGCCAGATTCGTCGGCAGCATCGAACAAACGCCCCCCATCTACTCCGCGTTAAAAGTCGCTGGTAAACCGGCTTACGAGTACGCGCGCGCCGGTCAGACAATTGAACTGGCGAAGCGTACCGTTGAAATTCACGCGATTGAACTGTTGTCATGCGACGTCGCCGCGCAGGAGTTCGAGATATCGATTATGTGCAGCAAAGGCACCTACATCCGGACGCTCGCCGAAGATCTGGCCGTTGCGCTCGGAACTGTCGGGCACCTGGCTTCGCTGCGTCGGACGCGTACCGGCGGTTTTGACCTGAACGCCGCGCAGCCGCTTGACGCGTGGATGGAATGCGACGACGCCACGCGAACATCATGGCTGCTGCCGACGGATTCACTAGTCGCTGAATTGCCGCACATCACGCTCAATGAATTCGACGCCAGAGACATTCAGAATGGCAAGGTCGTGTGTTGCGATCAAACCCACACGTTGTTAAATCCAGCTGAAGACGACGGCTTGCTACTTCGGGTCTACGGCCCGTCCGAACACTTTCTCGGTTTGGGGAAGCTCGCGCCTGACGGTCTGCTTCGCGCCGAACGTCTGCTGTCGACGCAAGGCCTGTGAAACTCAACTAGACCGCCGCGCTCCGGCGGTAAGCTCGCGGCACCATGATGCACGCAACAAACGCGATGCCCGCGCTACCCACCACGTTCGAGATGACCAATGGCCACGCGCTAATCCCGAGGCTTGGTGCAATCAATTGACCGCAAATGAACGCGGCCACCATCATCGCGAAGCCCGATAGCGCCGCAGCGCGCCCCGCATGCTCCGGGAAATCGCCGATTGCACCAGCCTGTCCGCAGGGCTGATTCACGCCGTGTGAAATCGCGATCAGGCATTGACCCAGGATCATCGCCCACGGTTGCGGCGCGCCACTTGC
>JAYWAQ010000217.1:0-5926 GCA_043782305.1 Burkholderiales bacterium | reverse complement strand
AGGGCGAGCGCGAGCTGGTGGCGGATTGCCGATCACTCGCCCGGTTTGAGTTGCGCGGCATTCCGCCGATGGTTGCCGGCAGCGCGCGCATTCGCGTGACGTTTCAGGTCGATGCCGACGGATTACTCTCTGTGAGCGCGACCGAAACCACGAGCAACGTGCGCGCCGAAGTCACCGTGAAGCCAAGCTATGGCCTGGGTGACGGTGAAATCGCGAGCATGTTGCAAAGCGCGTTTGCCAGCGCGAACACCGACATGCAGGCGCGCGCGCTGGCTGAAGCGCGCGTTGACGCCCTGGCGTTGGTGACCGCTTTGTCGAACGCGCTGGTCGCTGATCGAGCGCTCTTGAACGACAATGAACATGCTGCCCTCAATTCACAAATCGCGCATCTCAAATCGCTCGCAGAAGGCAGCGATCATCGCGCCATCGTACGCGCGTCTGAGGCGCTAAATCTTGCAAGCACGGAGTTCGCCGGACGCCGAATGGATCGTGCAGTGCGCGAGGCGCTCACTGGGCGTGACATCGAGAAAATTGTATGACCACCATCAAAGTCCTTCCCCATCCCGACATGTGCCCGAATGGCGCTGAAATCAACGCTGAAAAAGGCATCTCGGTCTGCACCGCGCTGCTCAATAATCACATCGAAATCGAGCACGCCTGTGACCAGTCGCTCGCCTGTACGACCTGTCATGTGATCGTGCGAGAAGGCTTCGCTTCGACGGGCGAAATGAGCGAGGACGAAGAAGATTTGCTCGACCGCGCATGGGGCTTGACCTCGGTTTCGCGGCTGTCGTGCCAGATGAAAGTGGGCGACACACCGCTGACCATCGAGCTGCCGAGATACACGATCAATCATGCGCGGGAAAACCATTGATGGCCGCTTTGAAGTGGACCGACACGCTGGAAATCGCGATTCAATTGTCGGAGGCTTATCCCGAAGTTGATCCCGTGCAATTGCGCTTCACCGATCTCATGGCGAAAGTGACCACTCTGCCCGAATTTGATGACGTTCCCGAGCGCTGCGGGGAGCGAATTCTCGAAGCGATTCAGCAGGCGTGGATCGAGGAAGTCGAGTAACAGCTTTGCGCTGAAAGCTATTCCGAATAGGGGCTAAATGCTTGTTTTTCCGTTTCTTGACTTTAGTCAATATCGAGATAGAGCCCTTATTGAGAAGGCCTTATAGCCGAAAGCTGTTCAAATTGAGCTCGAAAAAAAGCCCCGTTTCCGGGGCTTTTTTCATGCGCGATTGACGCGCACTTTCGTTCGCGAATGACTTTGCCTACTGCGGATTTGGCGGCGATGAAGTGCCGCCAGTTTCTACCATTTGCATGGGCTCTGCGGGCGCTGTAGCGCGTGGAGGACGCGCGCGACCACGCTTGACAGGCTCATCCATCACGAGCTGGGCTGGAGCACCGTTTGCTTTGGTTTCCATCATCTGCAAACCAGCATCCGTTGGCAAGGTGTAGCTGAACGCTTTCGCCGGTTCACGTTTGACCTCAGGTGCTGCTGCGGGAGCCGCAACAACGGGTGCAGGAGCAGGCGCTGGTGCTGGAGTCGGTGCGACGTAAGCGGGAGCGGACTGCGGCGCCGGCGCCGACATTTCAGGCGCACTGGCAGCAGCTGCGGCAGCAGACGATTCACCTTCACCGCGATCACGACGGCCTTCGCCGTTTTGATCCGGCGCTGCGCCACGATCAGGCCGGCCTTCGCGATCGCTGCGATCACGACGGCGTGAACCACGCTCGTTACGTGGCGGACGATCTGTGCGCTCTTGCGTTACCGCGACTGCGTTCGCGTCGCCATCTTCACCAGCAAGGGCGGCAACCACGGGGGCTGCCGCGTCGTGCAGCGGCAATTCGCCGTTGACGGGAGCGTTGTTGTCACGCGGTGTACGGTCGCTACGCTCGCCGCGTTCACGACGTGGGCCACGCTCGCTGCGATCAGCGCGCGGCTCTCTTGGTTCGCGTTGCTCTCTCGGCTCGCGTTGCTCACGGGGTTCGCGCGGCTCACGTTGCGGCTTGCTGGCTTCGATGTTGGCGACGTTGCTGACGTTTGCATTGAGCATATCAACTGCCGTTGAACCAGCCGCTTTCGGATCGCGTTGTTGCCGATCTGACTGGCCCTGACCTTGGCCCTTGCGTTCGCCACGATCGTTGCGGTCGTTGCGACCGCCTTTGGCCTCAGCGCCACGATCATTGCGATCCTTGTTGCGATCACCACGACCATTGCGATCGCTGCGATCACTGCTGCCTTCGCCACGGCTGCGGCGACCGTTACGGTCACCACGATCATTGCGATCACGGCTACCTTCGCGCTTTGGCTCTTGTTTTGGCTCGGCAGCTTTAACGGGCTGTGTCACCAGTTCAGTGGCCGTCGGACTACCACCAAACAACGACTTGAAGCTTGCCCAGAAACCTGTCTTTTGTGCCGGTGGCGGCGGTGTGATGGCAACCGGGGCGACCGGCGCGGCAACTGCCTTCGGCTCAACCATCGGTGCCGACTGCGCGGGCGTAATGCCCTTAACGACAGCTTCAACGCGAACTTCGTTCGCTTCCTGCTTGATCGCCTCGACTACATCAACTTCAGCGGGACGTTCAACCATTTTGAAGCTGAGCGGCAGCGGTTCTGCGTGATTCAATTCGTCATGCTTCAGGCGCTGAACGGTGTAGTTCGGCGTCTCCATGTACAGATTCGGAATCAGTACGACGTTGACTTTAAGGCGCGATTCGAGCGATTGCAGATCGACGCGCTTTTCGTTCAACAGGTAGGTTGCAACATCGACCGGGACTTGAGCCACGACTTGCGCGCTGTTGTCCTTCATCGCTTCTTCCTGAATGATGCGCAGAATGTGCAGCGCAATCGATTCGGTTGAGCGGATGTGGCCGGTGCCATGGCAACGTGGGCAAGGCAGATGTGCGCTCTCGCCGAGCGACGGCTTCAGGCGCTGGCGTGACAACTCCATCAAACCAAAACGGGAAATCTTGCCGAGCTGAACGCGAGCGCGGTCTAGCTTCATCGAATCGCGCAGCTTGTCTTCAACTTCGCGTTGATGCTTTGACGATTCCATGTCGATGAAGTCGACGACGATCAAGCCACCGAGGTCGCGCAAGCGCAACTGGCGGGCGACTTCGTCGGCCGCTTCCATGTTGGTGTTGAACGCGGTAGTCTCGATGTCGCCGCCCTTGGTGGCGCGGGCCGAGTTGACGTCAACCGAGACCAGTGCTTCGGTGTGATCGATCACGATCGCACCGCCGGACGGCAGGTTCACGGTACGGCCAAACGCGGACTCGATCTGATGCTCGATCTGGAAGCGCGAGAACAATGGCACGTCGTCGTTGTAAAGCTTGACGCGATTGACCGTGCCCGGCATCACGTGGCCCATGAAGCCTTTGGCCTGCTCGTAGATGTCTTCGGTGTCAATCAGGATCTCGCCGATGTCGGCCGTGTAGTAATCGCGAATCGCGCGGATCACGAGGCTTGATTCCTGATAAATCAGGAGCGGTGCTTTGTTCGCTTTGGCGGCACCGTCAATCGCGGTCCACAGTTGCAGCAGGTAGTTCAAATCCCATTGCAGCTCTTCGGCCGTGCGCCCGATGCCGGCGGTGCGGGCAATGGTACTCATGCCGTTTGGCACTTCGAGCTGCGCCATGGTGTCGCGCAGTTCGTTGCGATCTTCGCCTTCGATGCGACGAGAAACGCCGCCACCGCGAGGATTGTTGGGCATTAAGACGAGGTAGCGACCGGCGAGCGAGATGAAGCTCGTGAGCGCCGCGCCCTTGTTGCCTCGTTCGTCCTTTTCGACTTGAACGATGATTTCCTGACCAACGCGAAGGTTGTCCGCAATTTTGTTGCGGTTCATCTCGCCGTCGATGTTTAAGACCGAGCGCGAAATTTCCTTGAACGGCAGGAAGCCGTTGCGCTCCATGCCGTAGTCGACGAAACAGGCCTCAAGCGAGGGCTCAACACGGGTGACCGTGGCTTTGTAAATATTACTTTTGCGCTGCTCTTTGGAAGCAGATTCAATATCGAGATCGACCAGTTTTTGACCGTCGACAATGGCAACGCGCAGTTCTTCTGACTGGGTTGCGTTAAACAGCATGCGTTTCATGCGTACCTTCCTTGTCCAGCTTTTCGGGCACGGCAGTCGTTACGCGATGGCCTGTGACGCAATGACGATGCGCCGCTTAAGTCCCTAAGACTTCAGCGGCTTCGGATGCGGGTATTTGAGGCGAAAAACGTCGGTGAGGGAATCGGCAGGTGACCAGGCGACGACTCTGCTGGCCAGGCGTGTATTGCCTGGGGGAGAGTGTTTTGACTGATTCGTCCGCTGAATGTTTTCGCGGATGAACCAAAAGCGCTGGTGCGCGGATTCATTGACAATTATTTTTCGTGCGGGCCCGCCGCGATTTGCGACGCACCCCTATCAAACTTTTCACAGGCCAGCGAGCAACATTTTGCGATGCGCGGTGGCTGAACTCTTACAATCGCCGCTTTTCTCGGTGGCAGCTTGACCGTGGAACCGATGGGTGTTGCAGGGTCGGACGAGCAGTTCGGAATTCGGTGGACGTGATGTTTTCATCATGTCGACGTGGGAGACTTTATTGATATTCGATTGCGATCATCAAAAAAGCGCCAAACTGTTCGTACGATCTACAAATTGACCGCTTGGTTCAAAATGCCCAACTTCCTTCGAAGCCAGACAACCTATGAATTATAAGGCAAATGAAGGACTTAGCTCACATTTCTAGACCGCTTTCTTTGCCCCGCGTGGGCACTGGCACGACGCCTCGCGCGGACCCGGGTGCGAACGTGGTCGTTGCTGCGAACGCAAGTGCGCAAGTGCGGCATGTGCGTGTGTCAGAGGCTTACGCTGGCCAGCGTTTGGACAACTTCCTCATCCGGGAGCTCAAAGGCGTCCCGAAAACCCACGTTTACCGCATCGTTCGCTCCGGCGAAGTGCGCGTGAACGGTGGGCGAGCCAAAGCTGAAACCAAGCTCGCAGCGGGGGATGAGTTGCGTATTCCGCCGGTTCGGGTCGCTGCTGAACCCGAATACAAGCAGCTCACCGGTGATTTTCCGCATGAAATCGTGTGGGAAGACGAGCATCTGATCGCCATCAACAAGCTTGCCGGGGTGGCGGTGCATGGTGGTTCTGGCGTCAGTTTTGGTGTGATCGAGCAAATTCGCATGTCGCGGCCTAGCGCGCCGTTGTTGGAGCTGGTGCATCGGCTGGATCGCGACACTTCCGGCATTCTTTTGATCGCCAAGACGCGTGTTGCACTGATTGGCATGCACGACACTTTGCGTGAAAAGACCGGTGATAAGCGATATATGGCCGCAGTTAAGGGCGAATGGGTGAATGATCGCCAGCACGTTAAAGCGCCGCTTGCCAAGTACACTCAGCCCAACGGTGAGCGCCGGGTAGAGGTGAATACGGAAGAGGGCCAGTTCGCGCACACCGTTTTCAACCTCGTTGAACGGCGCGCCAATATGAGCTTGCTTGAGGCCGAACTAAAAACGGGCCGTACTCACCAAATTCGCGTTCACCTGCAACACTGCGGCTTTCCGATTGCCGGTGATGACAAATATGGCGATAGCGCGTGGAACAAGACACTGCGTGCCTCGGGCTTCAAACGCATGTTTCTGCACGCCAAATCCTTCACCTTTGAACACCCCGTCACTAACGAATCTGTCACCGTCGAAGCGCGATTGCCACGCGAGTTGGCGGCGTTTTGGTACGGCGAGCCCGCATGAACCATAAAAAATACGCCTTCGTCGTTTTCGACTGGGACGGCACTCTGGCCGATTCCACCGGCGTCATCAAGCGCGCGTTGCAGCGCTCAGCAGAGGATCTGGGTTACCCGATTCCGACTGACGCGCAGGCCGCATTTATCATCGGCATGGGCTTGCGGCCCGCGCTGGAGCA
>JAYWAQ010000216.1:0-2114 GCA_043782305.1 Burkholderiales bacterium | reverse complement strand
GATGTAGTAATTAGCGCAACGGAATAATTCTCAAACTGCCGTCATACGTGCTGAAGGCGGGTTTCCAGAATGCCACGAGTTGCAGCTCGCGACGACTTGGCTCTGAGCGCCGCCTTTCTGGATTCCCGCCCTTCGCAGAGCTCAGGCCGAGAATGACGCCATCTTGAATTTCTAACTCATCAGGTCGGGGAAAACGGATGCCTCGCATCACCAAAGTCGAACTCTGGCAGGTCAATCTCGCGCCACCCGTGCCGCGCTCGGACGCGATCCAGTCGTTCGTCGTTCAGGAAACACCGATGCTGCGCATCACCTGCGAGGATGGCTCGCAGGGCGCGGGCTACAGCTACACGATTGGCACTGGCGGGTCGTCGGTGATGGCGCTTCTGGAGCATCATCTCGCGCCGAAGCTCATCGGACGTGATGCCGACGACATTGAGGCGATCTGGAAAGATTTGTTCTTCCACACACACGCGACCGCAGTCGGCGCGATCACGGCCCTGGCGCTGGCGACCATCGATACGGCCCTATGGGATTTGCGCTGCAAACGTACCAACCTGCCGCTACACAAAGCCGCGGGCGGCGCACAGAAACGCGTGGCGATGTATTCGACGGAAGGCGGCTGGTTACATCTGTCGCCGGAGCAATTGGTGACGCAATCGGTTGAAGCCAAAGCGCAGGGTTTCAAAGGCGTGAAGATCAAGGTCGGGCGACCACATGTGAGCGAGGACATGGCGCGGCTGTCTGCCGTGCGTGAGGCCGTCGGCGATGCGTTCGAAATCATGATTGACGCCAATCAGTGCTTCGCGGTGGGTGAGGCAATTCGCCGCGCGCGCCATTACGAAACGCTGGACATCGCGTGGTTTGAAGAGCCGTTGCCAGCGGAGGATTTGGGCGGTCACGAACGCCTTGCGCAGAGCACGAGCTTGCCTATCGCCGTCGGCGAATCCATTTACAGTCTGCAACACTTTCGCGAATATTTACAGCGGGGGGCGTGCTCGATTATTCAGGCCGACGTCGCACGCATTGGCGGCATCACGCCGTGGCTCAAGTGCGCGCATCTGGCCGAAAGCTTCAATGTGCCCATCTGCCCGCATTTTTTGATGGAGCTGCACGTGAGCCTCTGTGCGGCAGTGCCGAACGCGCCTTGGGTGGAGTACATCCCGCAGCTTGATTCGGTGACCATGAGTGGTATGGCAAGCGAAGGCGGATTTGCGATCCCGTCCGACGCACCGGGACTGGGCATCGCCTGGGACTGGGCGGCGATTGAGAATCAGGCAATTCGGCACGTGAAGCTGGAGTGACAGCCGATCAACTTTCGCGCTTAAACCGTTACTGAACGTGGGTTAGATGGTAATTTTATCGATTATCGATAAGTGACAAAATCGCGCTTTAGCCCATTTCCTATGGTCATTTCAGAAAAAAACTGATGGCAAAAAATCCGTCTAAAGTGGCGAATCCACGTCAATAAACTGGTAGCGCAAACCAAACTGCTGGGCGATGTGTGCCCCCAAAGCCGCGACGCCATCGCGCTCGGTGGCGTGATGCCCGGCGGTGATCAGCGTGATGTCTGACTCGCGCGCCTCGTGGACGTGATGCTCCGACACCTCTCCGGTGATGAAGGCGTCAGCCCCCGCTGCAATCGCGTCTTTGAGCAGCGAGCCCCCCGCCCCGGTACACCACCCAATGTTTTTGATCATGCGCGACGAGCTGGAAAACAGGGTGACCCGGCGACCATAGTGCCTTGCACAATAGGCCGCGAGCACCGCTGACTTCACGGCGACGCCCACGCCCAATTGACCCAGCATCACGAGATCATTTTCGCCCGTGCTGCCCGTAGGCGAGAGCCCCAGCCGACGCCCCAAACACACGTTATTCCCGATTTCTGCATGCACATCGAGCGGCAGGTGATAGGCGTAGAGATTGACGTCCGCATCCAGCAGCACCGCTGCTCGTTCACGGTGATAACCAACCAGGCGCGGATCGTCGCCCTTCCAGAACAGACCGTGATGCACCAATATCGTGTCGGCTCCGGCAATCACCGCTGCTTCGATCAGGGCCTTGTTTGCAGTGACTCCCACCGCAACATGAGACACCATGTGGCGGCCCGATACTTG
>JAYWAQ010000215.1:0-2118 GCA_043782305.1 Burkholderiales bacterium | reverse complement strand
TCGTTGGCGTCCCAGAACGGCCCGATGGACGCGACCATCATGTCCTTGTGTTCCTCCGGCGCGTAGTGCAGCAGAATGCCGACTCCGAGATCGTATCCATCAAGAATGACGTACAGCAGCATCGCGAGGCCCATGATGGCCATAAAAATGAGCGGAAGGATGAAATCCATCTCAGTCGCCCGCGGCGGTAACCACTTGCGGTGGCAGCCCAGCTGGAAGTTTGGGTGCTTGCCCGCGCGTCGGTTTTTCTGACAATCCCTTCACTACGAACACGTAAGCGACCAGCAAAAAAACGTACAAAGCGAGATACGCCGTGAGCGTCAATCCGATCATCGCAGGCGCATGTTTCGCGGCGGTTTCGGCAACGGTGATGACGCCATAGACGATATACGGCTGACGACCAATTTCAGTGACGTACCAGCCTGCCACTGTCGCAATCCAGCCCGAGAAAGCCATGACGGCAAGGGCACGCAGATAGAGTTTTGGCAATGTGTTGACTGTGCGTTTCCGCAGAAAGTACATACCCGTCCAGCTCATCAGCAACATCATCGAACCCATTCCGACCATCACACGAAACGCCCAAAATACGGGGGCTACCGGCGGATGCTTACCTTCAAACTCATTCAGGCCCTTGATTTCCCCGTCGATATCGTGAGTGAGAATAAGGCTTGCCAGTTTCGGAATTTCTATGGCGTAGAGGTTCGACTTGCTCGCTTTATCGGGCCAGGCGAATAGCGTTAGCGGAGCGCCTTTCTCGGTGTTCCACACGCCCTCAATCGCCGCGATTTTTGCGGGCTGATATTTCAACGTGTTCACGCCGTGCATGTCTCCGACAAAAATCTGGATTGGGATCAGTACAGCGGCAGCGGTTAGCGCCGTGGTCAGCGCTTTGTGGGTCGCTTTGCTGTCTACTTTTTTGAGCACCTGCCATGCGCTCACACCGGCGACCACGAAACTTGCCGTCAGGCCCGACGCGAGCAGCATGTGCGAGAAGCGATACGGGAACGATGGGTTGAACAAAATCGCCAGCCAGTCGTTCGCCATCATCTTGCCGTTTACGATCTCAAAGCCGACCGGCGTGTGCATCCACGAATTAAGCGAGATGATCCAGAACGCACTCATCGTCGTCCCGAAGGCCACGAGGAACGTTGCGATCAGATGTGTGCGTTCGGAAACGCGACCACGACCGAAGAGCATCACACCAAGGAAGGTCGCTTCAAGGAAGAAGGCCGTGAGCACTTCATAGCCGAGGAGCGGCCCCGCGATGTTGCCCGCCTTCTCCATAAAGCCCGGCCAGTTGGTGCCGAATTGAAAGCTCATGGTGATCCCGGACACGACGCCGAGCGCAAAGGTCAATGCGAAGACTTTGGTCCAGAAGTAGTACGCCTCTTCCCACGCCACGTCGCGCGTCGCCTTGAAACGCATGCGGAAGAAAAACAGAATCCAGCCCAGCGCAATGGTGATCGTCGGGAACAGGATGTGAAAGGTGATGTTTGCCGCAAATTGCATGCGGGCGAGGACGAGTGCGGTTTCGTTCATAGTAGTACTACCTATGCTTCTTTTTTGCGACGAACAATCTTTAATTTATCAGTCATGTCGAGCACCGTCTTCACGCTCGACCCCATGCGCATGAGTCGTGCAATGGTCTCGGGCGACAGCCGTGCGACATCATCGAACCATGTCGACGACAGGTCAATCAACTCGTGCATTTGCTGCATACGCCTCTGCGCATGCGCGTCGGCTTCGCTGCCCGGCGTTTCCATGAGCGAGGCGCGCAGCATCGAAAGCGTCGGCTCCACTTCACGGCGGCGCTTCTCTTCGGCGAGCGATTTGAAAATTTCCCACACGTCTTGCGGCGCTTCGAAATATTCGCGGCGGTCACCGGGCAAGTGCTTCAGCTTGACCAGCCGCCAACCCTGCAGTTCTTTCAATCCGATGCTGACATTGGATCGCGAAAACTCCAGCGCCTCCGCGATATCGTCGGCGTTGAGCGGTTTCGCGGAGACGAAGATCAGCGCGTAAATTTGCCCGACGGTGCGGTTAATTCCCCAGCGCGAGCCCATTTCGCCAAAGTGGGAAACGAATTGGTGGGTCAGGGGCGGCAGGGCGTTCATTGCG
>JAYWAQ010000214.1:0-5942 GCA_043782305.1 Burkholderiales bacterium | reverse complement strand
CGTTGTAATAGCTGTTGAACAACACCTTGAACGCGGGATCAAACGCGCGGTATCCGTCAGCGTAAGGCTCAAGAATGAACGTCTCAAAAAAACAGGTCGTGTGCGCCATATGCCACTTGATTGGGCTCGCGTCCGCCATCGATTGCACCTGACAATCCTCGGGCGAAAGCGGTAGCACGAGCCTCTCGGTATACGCTCGCACCAGAGAAAACGGTGCTGATAACGATTGCGGCGCAATCGCAGCGTCGACAAGCGTTTGCGGAGGCACTTCGGAATTCATAAATTGACGCATACTGTTTGCCTCTTTTTAGCGCAAATTCATTGCAAACTATGGATTAGCAGCCCGCAAGACGAGCGGTTCAAAGCGGGTTCACTCGCTACGCGCGAAACGACTAATCGGTTTCGACCGACCACCTGCCACTGGCGAGATATGCAATTCCTCCGTAGCGCTCTTCGAGATGCTCCGTTTTGAAACCCGAAACCAAAGATAGTTTCCTCCAGGGCTCATCATAATCTGCGAAGGTGGTGCAGTAGGGCCGTTGCCGCCATTGCACCCACGGATTCAAGATGGCAAGTGGACCACGAAAGAATTTTCCGCCCGCGAATGCGAATCGGGCACCTGGTCTGGCCACAGTGGTTAGCGCATTTAGCGCGGCGTCCGATTGCAAAACGTCATGCGTGAACATGAGCAGGAACGCGTTGATTTGTGCTGCCCCAACGTGCGTCGACATCGCCTCAACGGCGCAATCGATGAATTGAACGTTACCAAGGCGCTGCGACTTGGCACGCGCCCTTGCTTGCTGCATCATCGCGACGCAAGGTTCCAGCGCAACAACTTTGCCATCGCGCCCAACAGCTGCTGAAAGTGCAGCCAACGACTTTCCGGTGCCACAACCGACGTCCATCACTACGTCACCCGCAGTAAGTCGCAGCAATTGGTGCGCATCGCGTCGAATCGGCTCCAGTCGTGGTGTCAGGTCGTCGTAACGCTCGGCGAGCCGCGTGTACTGGTTGTTGGAGCGGGCGAGATCGGCTGAGAAATCGATTAGCTGCATGGTTATCTGGCGATTGCTGATTGGCCTGAACTACCGTCGTCTCGTCGCCAACAATCCTTACACGACGGAAAAATCGATCCGACTCAACCGAGATAGCGTGAGACTCACGCCGCTGCTTCGATAGCGCGTGCCTGCACGCCCCGATGCGCCGACGGAATACCCGACGCAAACAAAACGCCACCGCTGACCAGCAATGCGGAGATGCCAAACGGCACCACCGCCGCGCCAAACGCCAGTGGTACGGCCACTGAACAACTATTGCTGAGCACCGAGCGAAAACCCACGGCCTCCCCGCCTCGTCCGGCGGGCGATGCAGCGTGAAGCAGCGACAACATGTTCGGCTGGCTCATGCCCACCGCACACCCGAACAACAAGCCGAGCGCCATCAAGGCGGGCGCGACACCCGCCCAGGGTAGCGCCAAAAAGACCAATGTAACGACTGCGAGCGACACCCGCAAAATTTGCCATTCGTTGGCCCGCCGCGACAGCCACGGCATGGCCGCGCGCGCGGCGAACGTTCCAACGGCGAATAGCGAAAAGACCAATCCGATGACCGACGCCGAATACCCAAGCCGGTGGCCGAGCACCGGAAGCATCACAATGAACAAATCCCACGACGCGCTCATGATCATGTTCACCCAATATATGCGGCGCATTTCGGGCGTAGCGAGCAGGTCGAATACGCGCGGTTTCTGCGGCACTTCGCGCGCTTCGCCATCCTCGTTCACCGCCGATTCTTGCTCAAGCGATGCGACCAGCGGCGCATATGCGCGCGGCAAATCGCGAGCACGCGTGACCACCAGCCATGCCGCAACACAGGCGAACATCGCGAGCGCAGCAAACGAGGCCCGAAAACCCAGTGCGTCAATCAGGATGCCCGCAATAAACGGTCCAATTGTGCTCGAAGCTGAATGCCCCAACGCGAACCAGCCAAAGTTCGCCAGCCGCTCCGACGGCGTTGCATTCGCGACCAGATGCCCGACCGTGTGCTGCGAGGCGACCGACAGCACATTGAAGCCGAAGCCAATCGTCAACGCCGTCAAAAGCAGCGTCGGCAAGGAAAGATAAATTACCGGTAGCCAGGCACCCACGAGCACAAGACCGATCCCCAGTCGCATCACCCGCGCGGAGCCGACGCGATCCACCCAGCGCCCAATCGATAGCGCCGTCAACACGGAGATGATGGAGAACAGCGCCATGAATACGCCGACCAGATATTCGGCATGTCCCGTCTGCAAGATGTAGAGCGAACCGGTAACGCGACCGCCGGACAAGGCCATATGTCCCGTCAAGTTGATCAGGATCAGCGGAAGCAGGAAAGGCGGTAGGCGCGAGAAAAAGGAGGACAACACAATGAAATTGTAGGGCGCTGTCGTGCTTTGACGAGGCGGACAGCTCGATTCAGGCTCGCCCTTCCGCAGCGCGGGAGAGGGGACTAACGCCCTGCACCCGAATGGATTGCCCTGAGCGCCGGACCACGAACTTGCTAACCTTCACGCCATGACCCAAACCGCGCTAGAAATACTCAAAACCACCTTCGGCTATTCAACTTTTCGTGGCCCGCAGGCCGACATCATTGATCATGTTGCGTCGGGCCACGATGCGCTCGTGCTCATGCCCACCGGCGGTGGCAAATCGCTCTGCTACCAAATCCCCGCGCTGCTGCGGCCCGGTGTGGCGATTGTCGTATCGCCGCTCATCGCGCTCATGCAGGATCAGGTGGACGCCTTGCGCGAGCTGGGGGTTGCCTCGGCGTTTCTGAATTCGTCGCTATCACCGGCTGATGCGACGAAGGTCGAGCGGCAGTTTATGACTGGCGAAATCAAGCTCCTCTACGTCGCGCCCGAGCGTCTGATGATGGAGAGTTTTTTAAAGCTTCTCGATCTGCTGCACAGTCGCAATCAGCTCGCGTTATTCGCCATTGACGAGGCTCACTGCGTATCGCAATGGGGCCATGATTTTCGCTCCGACTATTTGCAGTTGGCCGTCCTCGCGGATCGCTTTCCCGGCGTGCCGCGCGTTGCATTGACCGCAACCGCAGACGCGCTAACACGCACTGAGATCCGCTTGCGCTTGCGTCTCGACGATGCCCGCGAGTTCGTCTCCAGTTTTGATCGCCCGAACATCCGCTACGTCATCACAGCGCGAGGTGACGAGCGCGAACAGTTGCTCGCTTTCCTGAAAGAACATGAAGGCGAGGCCGGCATCGTCTATTGTCTATCACGAAAAAAAGTCGAAACTACGGCTGAGTGGCTGACAGAAAATGGTGTCAAGGCACTTCCGTATCACGCCGGGATGGACGCCGAAGCGCGCCGCAAAAATCAGTCACGCTTTTTGCGTGAATCAGGTCTCATCATGGTCGCCACCATCGCGTTCGGCATGGGCATCGACAAGCCCGACGTACGCTTCGTCGTGCATCTCGATTTGCCAAAAAGCGTGGAGAGCTACTACCAGGAAACGGGCCGCGCCGGGCGCGATGGCGATGCAGCCGTTGCGCTCATGTTGTACGGCTTGACCGATGTTGTGCAACAGCTCCGATTCATCGATGCCAGCGGCGCCAACGATGACTTCAAGCGTACCGGGCGCGTCAAACTCGACGCGTTGTTGGGACTGTGCGAAACCAACGCCTGTCGACGCGGACGGCTGCTCGCCTACTTCGGCGAAAACAAGCCGGACGGGTACGTCTGCGGCAACTGCGACACCTGCCTGAGCCCGCCCAAAACGTGGGATGCAACCGAGCAGGTTGGCATGGCGCTGGCAGCTATCGAGGCCACCGGCGAGTGCTACGGCGCGACCTACGTCATCGAAGTGTTACGGGGCTTGAGCACCACACAAATCCGCGATCGCGGGCACGATAAATCCGACGTTCACGGCATCGGCACAGCGTTCGACGATGCCGCGTGGAGGAACGTCATCCGCCAGATCGTCACCCTCGGCTGGGTGGCCATTGACGTCACCAATTACGGCGCGCTGCGCCTCACGCCTGCCGCCGCGCCCGTGATGCGCGGCGAGGTCACAGCGATGCTCCGGAAGCTTGCCGAGGTGAAAACGTTCGGCAGCGCCGCGAAAGTCGCGCCCAAGCGAGCCAGCCGGAAAAGCACGGTGGAGTTGCCGCTCGACGTTGCGCTGCATGAAGCACTCAAAAGCTGGCTGATCGAAACGGCCGCCGCAGAAAACGTCGCCCCCTTCGCCATCCTGCACGACAACGTCCTCAAAGAAATCGCCAGCCGCAAGCCGAAAGAGCGCAGCAAACTCGCCGACATCAACGGTATCGGCGAGAACAAATTGCGTAAATATGGAGATGCGATTCTGGGGTTGGTGGCTGCGCACGCGGCGTAGTGCTTTCGCTTGCCATGGGCAATAAAGGCAACTGCGACACCCGCCTGAGCCCATCGAAAAATGTTAGAAAATGCCATGTAGTAGCCTAGACTTAAACCAGTCGCTCAAAGCGCAAAGTGAACTTAACGGCAAGCTTTTTCGTGGCAACTTTTAACAAATCAGCACTGATCTATCGTTGAGGCGACTGTGAAGAGTGACACTATTTCGTCGGTAGCGTGCTCCCTCTTTGCTGCAAAACTCATCGACGATGCCGCACTATTTTCTCAGCTATTTTCGCCGGAGGAATTGAAGGTGGTGTTCGACGCAAGTTTTGCAAAGAGCACCGGCAAAGGAACTGATCGATTAAACGGATTCCAGTTTGCAATTCGGTCGTCGGCGGAACTCACCATTGCGTCAAACAAGTGTTTGAACGCCCAGTACCGGTTTTCGCCATTCATGGAAACATTGAAAACAAAGGGCCGCGACAAGTTGCCGCGACTGATAGGTATTCCAACCATTCGAGATCGCGTAGTGTTGCACCAGCTCAACAAATTTTTTGCCGCCGTATATCCCGATAGGGTTCCAAGGAACGTCGCCAGCACCTACGTTCGGTCCATCGCCGCTGATTTGCGCTCAAAAGCTAGCGATAACGTTTTGGCTTGCGGCACAGATATAAAAACTTTTTATGACTCAATACAACAAAATCGGCTGAGTCGCGTACTTAGGAAGCGCATTAAATTTTGGCCGGCTTTGAGATTGATCGAACATGCGCTAGTGACCCCGACTGTGCCGAAAAATACGCAACGCAGTCGCCATGCCGAATATCGTCTTGATAAGGGCGTTCCGCAAGGGCTTGCCATATCCAACATACTCGCGTCGATATACATGCACGACGTCGACAAACCTATGCTCAACCTGCCTGTGTCCTACTATCGATATGTCGATGACGTTCTTATTTTTGGCAGCGAAGATGCGGTTCAAATGGCGCTTGCAACGTTCAGGAGCCGATTGAAGTATCGCGGCCTATCGCTGCATAGTGTTTCCTCTGGGAAGACCCAAGTCGCGCCACTGTCCGATCCATTTGGCTATCTCGGCTATACGTTCAAATGGCCGACAATCACAGTTCGCGACACCACCGTGGAAAGATTCTTGCAATCAATAGCGGCGAAGTTCAGTGACTACACACACAATAAATCCCGTAGGCTCGAGAAGTTTAAATATCTGAATGACGAGCGCATCGCCAACATATTTTTGTTGGAGCTGAATGAGCGCCTAACTGGTGCCATAAGTGGCAAGAAGCGTTATGGCTGGATTGCTTATTTCAATCAGATCACCGATCTGTCGCTACTTCATCGCTTGGATAAAACAATAGCGGGAATGTTTTCCCGCATTTCCGACTTTGGCGGAGCAGCACCCAGCGGTTTGCGAAAGTTGGCACGTGCGTATTTTGAAATGAAATTCAATCCAGGGGCGGCTGCTAAAGCTGATGCGCTGTATCGCAACGCGGAATTGTTGAATAGGCATCAACGAAAAGTCGCGCAAGTATTGGCCGCTAGTGACGAATTAGGT
>JAYWAQ010000213.1:0-2120 GCA_043782305.1 Burkholderiales bacterium | reverse complement strand
CGCGCAATGCGACGCGCTGGCTAGAGCACTACTCGCGCAACCGAACGTGCAACCAATTGGCCTCGGCGCACGCGATTCGCTGCGCCTTGAAGCGGGTCTTTGCCTATACGGCCACGATCTCGACACAACGACCACGCCTGTTGAAGCGTCGCTCAACTGGGCGATGCAGAAGGTGCGTCGAAGCGGTGGCGAACGCGCGGGTGGATTCCCCGGCGCATCGGTGATCCTCGGTCAGCTCGACAATCCAGCGAGCGTGAAGCGTAAACGTGTCGGCCTCAAGCCCGAAGGTCGTGCGCCGATTCGTGAAGGCGTGGAGTTGCAGGACGCAAGCGGCGCGAAGATCGGCGTCGTCACCAGCGGCGGCTTCGGCCCAACCGTCAACGGCCCCGTCATCATGGGCTACGTCGACACCGCGAACGCCGCACCCAGCACCCAGATTAACGCGATGCTTCGCGGCACGCCGACGCCAGTCACGGTCGTCGGCATGCCGTTTGCACCGCATGGCTACAAGCGTTAGCAAGATGGACGTTGGGCAGATTGGCATTGCCACGGTTTTCCTGGTCACGCCGTTCATGGTCGCTTCCGTCGCAAGGCACTATGCACGACCGGAGTTAAAAGTCCGGGCTTGGATAGTCACGTTTTGTTGGGCAGCAGTGCCCAATCTTACATTTGCGGCTGTGGTGTTCGCCGTGCGCTTTATGCGTTGAGACTTTGAAACACTCTCTTTTCAGTAACCATTGAGGACTCTATGACCACTCGCTACACCGAAGATCACGAATACATCAAGATGGACGGCTACATTGGCACCGTTGGCATCACCGCGTTCGCGCAGGACAAATTGGGCGATCTCGTCTATGTTGAGCAGCCGAAAGTTGGGCGCAAGCTTGCGGCGAAAGAAGATGCTGCGATCATCGAATCGGTGAAAGCTGCGGCCGAAGTGAAAGCGCCGGTCGAAGGCGAGGTGGTTGAAGTGAACGAGGCCATCGTGGCCGATCCGTCGCTTGTGAACACGGATCCTGAAGGCGCAGGCTGGTTCTTCAAGATCAAAGTGACCAATGCCGCGCAAGTTGCAGCGTTGCATGACGAAGCGGCTTACAAAGCGATGATCGCCTGAGTCATGGTGCTCGTTCGCCCGCTTGAACCCGCGGACCGTGAGGCTTGGGAGCCATTGTGGAAGGGCTATTTGACGTTCTACAAGACCTCGCTGCCGCCTGAGCAGTTTGACCTCACGTGGTCGCGCTTTCACGATCCTGCCGAGCCGATGTATGCGCTCGGCGCGTTTGAGGGCGAGACGATGCTCGGCATCGTGCATTACATCTATCACCGCACCTGCTGGACGCCGGGGCCGACCTGCTACTTGCAGGATTTGTTCACGGTCGACGCGGCGCGTGGCAAAGGTGTCGGGCGGGCGTTGATTGAAGCGGTGCATGTCGCGGCGAAGATCGAAGGCGCAAGCCGCGTGTACTGGCAAACCCACGAGACCAACGCCACCGCGATGGTGCTCTACAACAAGGTCGCCGAACGCAGTGGCTTTCTGGTTTACCGAATGCCAATGTGAACGAAGTCCTCTCCGTCATGCGGGAGCGGGTCTCTGCACAGAGCTGCGCCTAGCTAGCGCCCTCACCCCAACCCTCTCCCGCGCTGCGGGAGAGGGGGTCAAACCAAACACTCAGTTGAACACGCATCATGTCTGATTTCCTCTACCGTCACATCGGCCCCAATCGCGAAGAGCAGATGGAGATGCTCGCTTCTGTGGGCGCAAATTCACTTGAAGATTTGCTCGCTAAAGTCGTGCCGCCGAACATCGTTGGCAGCAAGCCGCTCTCTTTGCCGCCTGCGCTCTCGGAGGTCGAAGTGCTCGCCGAATTGCGTGGCATCGCTAACAAAAATCAGGTGTTCAAAAACTTCATCGGGCAGGGCTACGTCGGCACTGTCACGCCCGGCGTGATCCAGCGCAACATTCTCGAAAACCCCGCCTGGTACACCGCGTATACGCCATACCAGCCGGAGATTTCACAGGGGCGGTTAGAGGCGATTCTCAACTATCAGACGATGATTTGTGATCTCACCGGCATGGACATTTCCAACGCGTCATTGCTCGACGAAGGCACAGCTGCGGC
>JAYWAQ010000212.1:0-5950 GCA_043782305.1 Burkholderiales bacterium | reverse complement strand
CCGCCAAAGCGCCAATCGGGCCATCCGCGATGTCCATCGCGGCCAGACTCGCATTGGTCAGGATTGCCGCCATCACCTCATCAGCGCCCCGATCCGTGCCATCAACCGACGGCACCAGGCCATGACCGAGCGCCGCCCGCTGCATCGATTCTTCAAGGTGCCGTCTTGCCGCCGCCGCACGTTTGCTGTCGCGCAGGTCAAATAAGGTCAGAATGAAGCCGAGCGACTCGCCAGCGCGACCGGGTACGATCTCCGCGCGAACCGACACAGGCAATCCGGCATGGCCTTCGCGCGACAACGCCATTTCGCCGCGCCACGGCGGCTGTCCGCCCTTGAGTGTTGCCATCGCCTGACGCATCAACGCTGGTTCGACAAACATCTTCGCCACGTCTTGCAGGCTGACGATCTCTGACTCAGTGCGTCCGGTCAGCGCAGCAAATGCGTGGTTGCAGAAAAGTAGTCGCCCGCGTGCGTCGGCAATTACCACCGGCTCGCCAGAACGTTGCACCGATTCGCGAACGCCCGTCAGCTGATGCTCCGCGATCAACAGGCGCACCGAATGCACCTGCACGATGATGTCTACGAGCGCGAGGCCAATCGCGCGTCCGAGTGCGATCTCCGCGCTCGTCCACGGCAGCGCCGTGCCACGCACAATCTCCGACCATGCGGCAAACGAGCGCCGGGGCGAGAGCTCCATCGGGTCGTTATTGACCATCGGCTTTGACGGATCGCCAGCCCAGGTGACTGACAACAATTGTTCCTTGCGGAACCACATCAAATAGTCCGAACCCGTGGTCGACAATTTCACAGCCATCACGCCGCTGGCTGTCGGCGTCAAGGACGCGAGAAGCGGGTTCGCCTTCGCAACCGACGAACAACTGAAGAGCGAATCAAACGATTGCGCTTCGATCCACGCCTGCAATTCACGCAGCTCCGGTGTTGATGGCACTTCGCCAGAGGTCAATATTTCGCCTTCAGTGAACAACGCGGCTCCCGTCGCTTCGAGCGGTTGCAGCAACGTGCGTGGATTGCGGAATAGTGCTAGCCGCCAGTCGCCTTCGGTCGAGGTAGCCTCGATCAGGCGTTGCTCGACGCGGCGAACCATCACGGCGACCTGCGCATGCGCGTAATTCTCAATCGCCGCGATACGTGTCGACACCACTTCCGCCAACAAGTCACACGCAGCGCGAACGGCAAATCGAACGTTGCGCGTCGAGTAGTGATGCGCCGCAACGAGACCCCACAACTTGCCTTCGCGCACCAGCGAAACCACCACCGTCGCCATCACGCCCATGTTTTTCAGATATTGCAAATGTAGTGGCGACATGCTTCGCAGGTACGACATCGACATGTCGAGCGCGCCGCCTTCGGGCAAAAACGCGGGCTCCAGTTGCGACGGCGTGTAGTGCACGTCCACCAGCACACGCACCCGATTGCGCAGGTACAACTCACGCGCGCGCTGCGGAATATCGGTGGCCGGATAGTGATGACCGAGCAGCGATTCCAGTCGTGGATCACGCGCTTCGGCGACGATTTTCCCGTGGCCATCAGCGTCAAATTTGTAGACCATCACGCGGTCATAACCGATCAGGTCGCGGAAACACTGCGCTACGCTGTCGGAGAGCACACCGATACTCGATGCATTGCTGAAGCGCTGCACAGCGCCCGTCACTAAGTGCAAAAGGCTCCCCTGATCATGTTCGACCGTCATGGCTGCCGTGGCCGCGCCGCTCTCGGCCAGGGGTTCGAGTTCGACGATCAGTCGACCCGCTTCAATCTGATGCAGCGCGCCTTCCCAATACCGGGCCACGCCGTCGACGATTGTTTCGCAACGAATGGGTTGCAGCTCGTCGATGTCGGCTCGGGCGGCTGCGTCCTGAATTTGTTGCGCGAGATTGCCGGACAACCGATTGACTGGACAATCGATTAGCGAGCCGCTCGACAAACCGAGCATGGCTGCGGCGTTGCCTGACGCTTGCCGCACCACGCCGTTTGCGTGATCAAGCACCAGCATGAAACCGTACGGCTGGACCGATCCGGCCAGATGGATCAGCTCACGTTCGCAATTAGTGAGGTCGGCGTGGCCGAAGGGCGGGCTGTAAGTCACCGTTGGGTAACCAGCCGATTAGTTGAGCAGCGATGGCTGTGCACTGGTGACGCGAGCCATCGCACCCGTGTCCAGATTGTGCATGCGAAGCCACAAGTCCTCGACCGTGATGCCCAGAATTTGCGCCGCCTGCAGGTGCTCGTCCTGCGCCTGTTCAAGCGCCGCTTCGATCACGTGCCGCTCTGCGATCGCCGAAATCTGAAGCATCAGCTCAGGCAGCGACGCCTGCCCCAATTGACTTGCGAGGCGCGACAGTGCGGCGGCCAGCTCATCAAACTTGCTTTTTGCAGCAGGCTCGCGCTCGTCGACGCGGCGCAAGGTCAAGCCAATGCACTCCTGATCGCCTTCCGCCAAAAGAGCAGCGGAAATTTCAACACCAAATCGTGAGGCGCTGGCGAGTCCGAGCGTGGCCTGACGCAGCTCGGACAGGCCCTGTGACCGCGCCTCGCCGAGAATGGAGGCGAGCGTTTGATCCGGGTCGCCCAGCAGATCGGCGAGGCTACGACCGATTACAGAATTCACCTCTGCTTGTCCAATAGCAGCCATTCGGCAAATTGCGATGAACGCAGGATTGGCCATCAACACGCGTCCGCTCGAGTCTGCAATAGTCACGGCGTCCGGCGTCTGCTCAACAAAGTCAGCCAACCGCGTTGACGACGGCTGCTCAGAAAGCGGTGTTGATGCGCGAGCGCGCACCAGCAATAACAGCTTGTCGGCGGAGCGAAATGGCGTCGCTGACATATCAATCGCGGTGGCGTGCAGGACGCTACCCGACGTTGCGCTGGACGCTGCATGAACGCGAATTTCACCGGGACGTCCAGTCGTGCGCGCCATCACCAAAAGCTCCTCCACACGAATGCGTTCGGCTCGCAACACGCCCTCATTCGCGCGCTGGCCGACGAGCGTAGCGCTTGCGTCGGCGGCAGTGCCAAACAATTCAACTGCGGCGCGATTGGCTTCGACGATGCAGAGGGTTTCTGCATCAACGATCATCACAGCGTCGGTGGCCACCTGAAAAAGCTGGCGATAACGCGACTCGTTTTGCCGCAGCTTCCAGTAGTCCTGCTCCAGCTCGCGCTGCGCGACGATGAATTGCTTTTGCACAGCGGCGACCGCGCCCATGCCGCGACCGACCGCCAACACCGGCCCATTCGGGCCCAGCTTGATTGCGGAATAGGACACGGTGACATTGTCGCCACTGGGCGTTGCGTGAAAAACCTCGCGCCGACGCGTAGCGCCCGCAGATTGAACTTCAGCCAGCAGCTCGCGGATCTTCGCGCGAGTCCCGTTGCTGACGGTTTCAGCCCACTGCCGACCAATCCACTGCGCATCCGGACCGGCAATCGGATCAGCACCAACAGCCATGTGTTGAATGATGCCGTCATCATCAATGATGAGTGCGATGTCGCCCGCGATGGAAACAAACGTCTGCGCCAGTTGCGGCGCGAACTCGGCGAGGTCAGACAATCCTCCGATATCGGCAACGTCATGAAGCGGGGTTGCGGCATCGCTCAAAGCAGAACTCCACCGCAGCGCTGAAAATGCATGATCACGTTGACAGTCTGGCACGCACCGTTAAGTTGACAGTGAATTTTAACTCAGAGGTTTGGCCAGCGCATAGCGGGCAATTCACTGTCCTACCAGTGAATTTCGGATGTGTTGTTTGGCCGCGATTGCCGTCAGACGGGGTGCGCGGAGCCGACGACCGATCAGAGCATCGCGAGGGGTGCACGCTTTCGCGGCGGAGCGAAAGCCGCATCCAGCGCGGACAAAGTAGCCGCAGTCAGCGTCAGTGAGAGCGCGCCAAGGTTCTCGTCCAGACGTGCAATGTGTGTAGTTTTCGGAATCACGATGACATCAGGTTGCTGCAAGAGCCACGCCATCGCCAGCTGCGCGGGCGTCGCACCGATGTCGCGCGCAATGGCTTTGAGCTTTGGTGATTCCAGCAATCGCGCCTGTTCAATTGGTGAATACGCCATCGTCGGAATGCCGCGTTCGCGCTGCCACGGCAGCAGATCAAATTCAACGCCGCGACGCGAGAGGTTGTAGAGCACCTGATTGGTGGCGACGTTGTTTCCGTTCTCCACGGAGACGAGTTCCTGCATTTCCGCCACATCAAAATTCGACACGCCCCACGCGCGAATCTTGCCCTGCGCTTTGAGCGTTTCCAACGCATCCACGGTCTCTGCAATCGGATGTTCGCCGGGCCAATGCAACAAATAGCAATCGAGGTAATCCGTGCCAAGCCGCTTCAGGCTGCGCTCGCAGGCGGCGACGGTGCCTTTGCGCGAGGCGTTTTGCGGATACACCTTGCTTACGATAAACAGCTTCTCGCGAACGCCGCTAATGGCGCGACCAACCACTTCCTCCGCGCCGCCGTCACCATACATTTCCGCCGTATCGATCAGCGTCACGCCGCGCTCAATCGCTGTTTTGATCACCGCAATCTCTGCCTGCGCAGCCGATGCGCGCTCGCCCATGCGCCAGGTGCCGATGCCGAAGCGGGGCATGAGTGTGCCGTTGGGGAGAGGTGTGGCGGGAATCGTCATTTGCGCTTTGTCATGGAATGGGCATCAAGCTGGAGCGACGCATCCAGCAAGATGTTTCTGCGCACTTTTATCGAAAGTCATCATCGTGCTGCACCCTCGTCTTTGGTAAGTGGCATAAAACAGGCACTCGGCGAAGTCCACGTTGACGTTCTCGTAGGTTTGCAAGGCTTCCTCGACTGCCGCTTCGTCGTCGATAATCAGATCGTGCAATTCAAACAGTTGCCGCAGCATCGCGACAACGGCAGGTTTGTTCAAGTCGGGGCGCGAACGCAACACCCATTCGAGCTCCAGGAACATGGCGGAACAGATCATCATGCGCTGACCGTTCGCAAGGGCGTCTTGCAGTGCTTTTTTCGCTACCGCCGATTGGCGAACATCGTCACCGAGTAAAAAGCGCGCCAGTACATTGGTATCCAGCCCAATCATGCCGCGCGTTTTTTAGCGGCAGCGGGCTTAAGCGCTATGGCTTTGGCTTGCTTGGGCGCTTTCCATGCGCCTGCGAGATCAAGGATGCTCTTTGTCTTCGCCCGCATAATGACCGTGCCATCCGAGAGCAGGGTGAACTTCAGTTCGTCAGATGGCTTCAAGCCAAGCGCATCCCGAATATCCTTCGGAATCGTCGTCTGGCCTTTGCTGGTGAGTGTTGAGGCGGACATTGCAATCCTTACAATTTTAAAATTGTAAGGATTATATCGCGATCTTCGATCCGCCGCTAAGTCTGTCGCTCTAAGGTCGCCTAACTACGGCGCTTTGCTGAATTCCTTGAGCATCGCCGCATCAAATTCGACTGCGATCTTCGGGCCGCCTTGACTGGAGGCGTCATACATCCACTTGCCCGCCAGTTTTTGTGCCGTGTTGGTGGTCAGCGTGATCGTGTCCGGCTCGGCCGTGCCCGACGCCTGCACGCGCTGGCCGTTTGCCACGAACCAATACAACAGACGTGGCCCGGCGTCGAATTCAACCGTCATGCCGCTTTCGAGTTTGTTGGTGGTGCAGGATATCGTGCTGCACGATTTGATATGCGCCGTTTGATCGACTTCCGAGAGGATCAGCAGACGAACCATCTTGTCGCCAAACGCGTTCGGGCCCTTCACCAGATAGGCGTGCTTCACGTTGACCGTGGCTGCAACTTTGCCCGTCCCCGTCAATGTGCCTTTGGCCGGATCGGCCATAGCGGTGCTGGAGACGCAGAGCGCGGCGACCGCGAAAAGCGTCAGCCATGACGACCGGGCTCTCTCGCGTGAGGGTTGGTTGGCATTGGAAACAGATTGCAGTGCGTTCAAGAGCGTCTCCC
>JAYWAQ010000211.1:0-2124 GCA_043782305.1 Burkholderiales bacterium | reverse complement strand
GCATCAGGCCGCGCGACCGCTGTTCGACATGTATGGCGTTGAGCAAGAGATCGAACGCGCGCTGCATCGGCGTGTCGATTTGAAGAGCGGCGGCTACATCATCGTCGACCAGACCGAAGCGCTGACCACCATCGATGTGAACACCGGCGGTTACGTCGGCGTGCGCTCGTTCGATGACACGATTTTCAAGACCAATCTAGAGGCCGCGCAAACGATTGCGCGACAACTGCGCCTGAGGAATCTCGGCGGCATCATCATCATCGACTTCATCGACATGGATCTGCCCGAGCACCGCACGGCGGTGCTCGAAGCGCTGAATCAGGCGATCTCCACTGACCGCACGCGGTTAACGGTGAACGGCTTCACGCACCTCGGTCTGGTCGAGATGACGCGCAAGCGCACGCGCGAGTCGCTGGGGCATGTACTCTGCGAAACCTGCCCGACCTGCCAGGGCCGCGGCGAAATAAAAACCGCACAAACCGTCTGCTACGAAATCCTCCGCGAGATCATGCGCGAGGCCAAACAATTCAATCCAAGAGAATTCAGAATCCTCGCCTCGCAAGGCGTGATTGATTTGTTTTTGGACGACGAATCAGCAACGCTTGCACAACTGTCAGTGGAGATCGGCAAGCCAGTGTCGTTGCTGGTGGAGACGGGGTATTCGCAGGAGAAATACGATATCGTGCTGCTGTAGGGCGGGGACACGCTTTGTCCCCTCTCCCCACCACGCTGCCGTCATCCTCGGTGCAGCCGGGGATCCAGTTCCTCGTCGACGCGAAGCGCCGTTCTGTCCCCTCTCCCCTCGCGGGAGAGGGGACAAAGCCCATCCGTTGATAATTGGGTGATGGACATTCTCTTCACTCTGCTTGCCGTCGCTGCCGGTGCAAGTATCGGCTGGCTGATCGCACGAAAGCCGTGGCCCGCTCGCGCTAACGACACCCATTCTCACGTCTCGCTCGAAGGCATGCGTGCGGTGGGCGAGCTGTCGGTGTTCAAGGTCATCACCAAAGAAATTGTGACGGAAACGGATTACAGTTTTGGCGAATTTGGCCGTAAATATTTACGTTGGGCGTTCTCGCAAAAGAAGCTGGCGATGATCTTTGAATTCCAGATTGATTTTCGCTATGACCTGCGCTCGCCACAGTTTTCGATTGTCGCCACCGAGTCGGCGCAATTGACGCTGCCGCCGGTGCGCGCTGAAATTAGCGTGCGCTCGTTGCGTTTTTATGACGAGCAGAGATCAAAATTGATGCCTTGGTTGTTGCCGGATTTGCTCAACGGTGCGTTCGGCCCAGGCTTTACGGAAGAAGATAAAAATCGACTGCTAGAAGGCGCTGCAGCGCATGCGCAAAGCCATGCACACACATTGATCGAACAACTACGCCCCGAGGTGGAGGCCAGCGCGCGTGCCACGTTGCTTCCGATTGCGTACTCACTCAGCGTGAAGAATGTGCAGCTCACGTTCAGCGGCAACATCGTCGAAATCAGTCGTGCGAATGATTTGAAAGCACTCTCGCGTGACTCGGGAGCGGTGTGATTTTGCGTGGCGCGTTTATTTTCTTTGCGCTGTTGCTCGCCAGTGGCAACGGCCACGCGCAAACGCCGCTCACGCATGACGGCATGACCGAGCGGCTGGGTGCGTGCATCTCGTGTCACGGCAAAGAGGGGCGCACCATCAACGCCGAATACTTGCCGCGCATTGCGGGTAAACCGGCAGGTTATCTGTTTAAGCAGCTCATGAATTTTCGTGATGGTCGGCGCAACAACACAGCCATGTCGCACTTGTTGCAGCCACTGTCGGATGCGTATCTGCGCGAGATTGCCGAGTATTTTTCGGCGCTGGAATTGCCGTATCCCGCGCCGCAATCAGCGGTCGCATCGTCGGAGATTTTGCGACGTGGTGAAGCGCTGGTGTTGCGCGGTGACGCGTCGCGAAAACTGCCCGCGTGTGCCGCATGTCACGGCTTGCCGCTGACCGGCGTGACGCCCGCCATTCCCGGTTTGCTGGGGTTGCCGGGTGCGTATTTGAGCGCACAACTCGGCGCGTGGCGCGCGGGACAGCGTCGTGCGCATGTGCCTGACTGCATGGCGGGCGTGGCGAAGGCGTTGTCGCCGGAGGACGTG
>JAYWAQ010000210.1:0-5956 GCA_043782305.1 Burkholderiales bacterium | reverse complement strand
GGCCGCAGTCAGGACTTGTCTCCCGCGTTGAGAACGCTGCTGTTGACGATTTACAGCGAGAAAACAGCGGCCGAATACAGCGAGATCGCGTCGCGACTGCCGGCCGGACGCGCGGGTTTTCAACGCCTGATCGAGCTTGGCTTGATCGAGTCGGTGACATTGAGCGAGCCGGCCGCCGTCGCAACCGCCGTGCCAGCGCCCCCGGATACGCCGCTGCAAGCGCCACAAGCCGATGTGGTCGAAATCAAGGCGACGCATACCGTCGACGAGGCTGCCCTCCAGCAGCTGCTGTACCCGGAATTTGTACGCACCGTCGGCGATCTGGGCTTTCGCGGAATGCTGTTGCAGTTGAAAGTGGAAAGGGCGATGTCGGCCAAAGATCTGCTTGCATTGCGCGAGCAGGTCGAAGCAGCTGTGGGCAAGTCCAAAGGCGAGCCCGCGCGACTGGCATTTTCACAGCGCATCGATTTTTTGCTGTCGCAATAACCGTCCATGCCGCGGCGCTAGCGCAACGATACCACCGCGCCGCCGTTCGCCGCGGTGCAAATCTTTCAGGCACGTTTCCCGTTTCGCGGCTTCATTGCGGTCGCGGAGACAGCTTCGTCCGCGTGCGGCGTGGGTATTCCGCTGCCGCCTTCGCATTCCACACACCGATAAAGTCATGAACACCCTTCATCGCAAAAAACTTCCAGGCACGTCGCTTGATTATTTCGACGCCCGCGCCGCAGTCGACGCGATCTCGCGCGGCGCTTACGACAAGCTCTCGTACACTGCACGTGTGCATGCTGAAAACTTGTTGCGCAAAGCCGATCCCGCGAAGCTGACGGATTATCTGAAGCAACTGATCGAGCGAAGGCGCGACCTTGATTTCCCATGGTTCCCGGCGCGCGTCGTGTGTCATGACATCCTCGGGCAAACCGCGCTCGTTGATCTGGCGGGCCTGCGCGATGCCATTGCTGATCAGGGCGGCGATCCCGCCAAGGTCAATCCCGTCGTCCCTGTGCAGTTGATCGTTGATCACTCGCTCGCCGTCGAATGCGGCGGATTTGATCCTGATGCGTTTGCGAAAAATCGGGCGATTGAAGATCGTCGCAACGAAGATCGTTTTCACTTCATCGACTGGACGAAGCGCGCGTTCAAGAATGTGGATGTGATTCCGCCCGGCAACGGCATCATGCACCAGATCAATCTGGAGCGTATGTCGCCGGTGATTCATGCGCTGGACGGGGTCGCCTTCCCGGACACGCTCGTGGGCACCGACAGTCACACACCGCATGTGGACGCGCTCGGCGTGATTGCGATTGGCGTGGGCGGGCTCGAAGCGGAGAACGTGATGCTCGGTCGCGCGTCGTGGATGCGCTTGCCCGACGTCGTGGGCGTGGCACTCTCCGGCAAACCACAACCGGGCATCACGGCTACTGACGTGGTGCTCGCGCTGACAGAATTTCTGCGCAAGCAAAAAGTGGTCGGCGCGTATCTTGAGTTTTACGGCGAAGGCGCGTCCGCGCTCACGCTCGGTGACCGCGCAACCATTTCGAACATGGCCCCCGAGTATGGCGCGACGGCGGCGATGTTCTACATCGACGAACAGACGATCACGTATTTGAAGCTCACGGGGCGCGATGATGCGCAGGTGAAGTTAGTCGTTACCTATGCGAAGCAAACCGGGCTGTGGGCCGACGCGATGACGAGCGCCCAGTATGAGCGCGTACTCTCGTTCGATCTGTCGACCGTCGTGCGCAACATGGCGGGGCCATCGAATCCGCATGCGCGTGTGGCGACGAGCGATCTTGCAGCAAAAGGGGTCAGCGGCGTTGTAGAAAACGAGCCGGGTCTGATGCCCGATGGCGCCGTGATCATCGCGGCCATCACGAGCTGCACCAACACCAGTAACCCGCGTAATGTGATCGCCGCAGGACTGATCGCCAGAAATGCAAATCGACTTGGCCTCACGCGAAAGCCATGGGTCAAAAGCTCACTCGCGCCGGGCTCAAAAACCGTGGAGCTGTACCTGCAGGAAGCCGGACTTTTGACCGAGCTTGAAGCGCTCGGATTCGGCATTGTGGCCTTCGCCTGCACAACCTGCAATGGCATGTCCGGCGCGCTCGATCCGGCGATTCAAAAAGAAGTGATTGACCGCGATCTCTACGCGACCGCCGTGCTGTCCGGTAATCGCAATTTCGACGGCCGTATTCATCCCTACGCCAAGCAGGCGTTCCTCGCCTCGCCGCCGCTTGTAGTCGCGTACGCGATTGCCGGAACCATTCGTTTTGATATCGAGAAGGATGCACTTGGCGTCGACGCCAATGGCACGGCCATCACGCTAAAAGATATCTGGCCGACCGATGAAGAAATCGACGCAGTCGTCGCCGCGAGCGTGAAGCCCGAGCATTTCCGCAAGGTCTATGAGCCCATGTTCGCCATCGTTTCGGACACCGGCCCGAAGGCAAAACCGCTCTACGACTGGCGCGCCCAGAGCACCTACATTCGCCGCCCGCCGTATTGGGAAGGTGCCCTCGCGGGCGAGCGCACTATGCGCGGTCTGCGCGCGCTAGCGGTACTCGGCGACAACATCACCACCGATCATCTCTCACCGTCGAACGCGATCATGATGGACAGCGCCGCTGGCGAATATCTGCACAAAATGGGTTTACCGGAAGAGGACTTCAACTCGTATGCAACGCATCGCGGAGATCACCTGACCGCGTTGCGCGCGACCTTCGCCAACCCGACGCTCAAAAATGAAATGGTTCGCAACGCGGACGGCTCCGTGCGCGCGGGTTCGCTCGCCCGGATCGAGCCCGAAGGCCAGGTCACGCGCATGTGGGAGGCGATTGAAACCTACATGGAGCGCAAGCAGCCTTTGATCATCGTGGCCGGTGCGGATTACGGACAGGGCTCGTCGCGCGACTGGGCCGCGAAGGGTGTGCGGCTCGCGGGTGTTGAGGTCATCGTGGGCGAAGGTTTCGAGCGCATTCATCGCACGAACCTGGTCGGCATGGGTGTTTTGCCGCTTGAATTTAAGCTGGGCGTGAACCGCAAAACACTGGCGCTTGATGGAACAGAAACGTATGACGTCGTCGGCGAGCGCACGCCGCGCGCAACGCTGACGCTCGTGGTAAATCGCAAAAATGGCGAATGCGTTGAAGTTCCCATGACCTGTCGACTCGATACCGCCGAAGAGATTTCGGTGTATGAAGCGGGCGGTGTGTTGCAGCGGTTTGCAAAGGATTTTTTGGAAAACACGAGATAGACATGACGGCTATATCGTCTGGTCTGCCGCAGAGATGCCCATGCTGCAAATACAAGACCCTCAGCGCACGGGGGCACGACGAAATCTGTCCAGTGTGCTTTTGGCACGACGACGGACAGGACGACGAAGACTCGGATACCGTGTTGGGCGGCCCCAACAAAGATCTGAGCCTAACGCAGGGTCGAAAAAACTTTGAGCGTCTCGGTGCTTGTAACGCAAAATACATTGAGTACGTGAGGCCGCACACACCAGCGGAAGTCTGAGTAATCGATTCTTATGCAATACGCCCCACAAATCAAAATCCGCGCAACCTACATGCGAGGTGGCACCAGCAAAGGTGTCTTCTTCAAACTCAGCGACCTGCCGCTTGTGGCACAGCAACCGGGCGCTGCACGCGATGCGCTTCTGCTGCGCGTGATCGGGTCGCCCGATCCGTACGAAAAGCAGATCGACGGCATGGGTGCGGCGACGTCGAGCACCAGCAAGACGGTGATCCTCTCAAAAAGTGATCGCAAGGATCACGATGTCGATTACCTGTTCGGCCAGGTCTCCATCGACAAGCCCTTCGTCGACTGGAGTGGCAACTGCGGCAATCTCTCCGCCGCCGTGGGGCCGTTCGCCATTTCAAATGGACTGGTCGATGCGTCGCGCATTCCGCACAACGGCATCGCTACCATCCGCATCTGGCAGGCGAACATCAGCAAAACCATCATCGCTCATGTGCCGATCACGAACGGTGAAGTGCAGGAAACCGGTGATTTCGAACTTGACGGCGTGACCTTTCCAGCTGCTGAAGTGCAACTCGAATTCCTGGATCCGGGGGCCGACGAAGAAGGGGCGGGTGGCGCGATGTTCCCCACCGGCAACCTGGTCGACGACCTTGCGGTGCCCGGCGTTGGCACGTTCAAAGCGACGATGATCAACGCCGGCATTCCGACCGTATTCATCAACGCGGCCGACGTCGGCTACACCGGCACCGAGTTGCAGGGCGCGATCAACAGCGATGCAAAAGCACTCGCGATGTTCGAGACAATTCGCGCCCAAGGCGCAATGCGTATGGGCCTCATCAAATCGCTCGATGAGGCAAAAACCCGGCAGCACACGCCCAAAGTCGCCATCGTCGCGCCACCCAGGAACTACGTGTCCTCCAGCGGCAAAACAATCACAAAAAACGACGTTGATCTGCTCGTGCGCGCCCTGTCGATGGGCAAGCTGCACCACGCGATGATGGGCACGGCCTCTGTTGCAATCGCGGTGGCCGCATGCGTTCCCGGAACGCTGGTGAACGCCGCTACGGGTGGCGGCGCGCGCACGGAAGTCCGTTTCGGCCACCCGTCGGGCACGCTTCGTGTAGGGGCTGAAGCCATGCAGCAGAACGGTGAATGGACGGTGAAAAAGGCAATCATGAGCCGCAGTGCGCGGGTGCTGATGGAGGGGTTCGTGCGGATTCCTGCGATCGGGCAAATCAGCGCAAAATAGGCGCAGCATTCACGTATTTTTCCGCGAGACCGCACACCATGCCTACTCCACCCGACAGCACCGACGTCAGCGCCTGGCACAAATACTTTGGAGCTGCGTCGAACAACGAAGCCTGGACACTGGCCGAGAAAAGCAAACTTTGGCCCGATGAAGTTGAGACGCTACTCAACCATGCCCACAGCGCCGCGCTGCACTGGTGCGCCGTGGGCACGCCGGTGAACCAGAATCGGGCGCGTCTATTGCTGGCGCTCGCGCATTGCCGTGCCGGGCATGCGACTACGGCAAAACACTTCGCGACGACCGTGCGGGCGTTCAATGCGTTAAACGATACGCCGCACTGGGAGCAGGCGCTCTCGGCCGCGGTCAGCGCCTATGCCGCAGCGATTTCTGGCGATGCCACGGCGCACGCGTCGCATTATGCGAACGCGTCGGCGTTGGTCGCGGCATTGTCCGAGCCGGAAGAGCGCGCGATTGTGAACTCAACGCTGGCTGTTGTGCCGAAGCAGCTTCAGGCGTGAAACCTTTATTTACTGAGGGCTAAATCGACATTTATCGTGAAATCGACTTTCGTCGATTTTATGCGCTAGCCCCTATTCAATCGCCATTTCATTAAAAAGTTGAAGCCAACTGAATCTTGCCAATCAATACATTCATACTTTAAAATTCATACTTAATTGATCTTACTTTGACTCAATCAAGGAATATCTGATGGAAGCTACGCTCGCAGAACGAGGTCAGGTCGTGATCCCGAAGGCCATTCGCGATCAGCTCGGCATGACGCCGGGCATGCTGCTCACGTTCACCGTCGAGGACGGAAAGCTCGTGGTTCGCAAAAAGGTGGACGATGCGATCAGTCGTGCTCGCGGCAAGTTCAAACTCGCATCGGGCTTCAACTCAACGGATGAGGCGATGCGCGCCATCCGTGGTCGTGCGCCGGGCGACCCGGCGTAGCTGTCAATGGTTGCCGTTGATTCATCTGTATTGGTCGATATTTTGAACGGCTCCGAGCGCGCGGACATCTCGGAGATCGCCCTGCGCGGTGCTCTCGAAAAAGGCCCTGTCGCCATATGTGACGTCGTGGTGGCCGAGCTTTGCAGCGCGCTGCAATCGCCTGATGAAGTACTGCGAACGCTGGAATCCCTGGGCATTCAATACCTGCCCGTCAAGCAGTCTGCGGCCGCTCGCGCTGGCGAAATGCAAAAGCGCTACCGCGACCGAAAAGGC
>JAYWAQ010000209.1:0-2127 GCA_043782305.1 Burkholderiales bacterium | reverse complement strand
TGAACAGCAGTACAACTTTGCGATAAAAGCCTTATTTATTAAGGGCTGAACGCAATTTATGCCATATGTCGACTTTGTAAATAATAGATATCTATCCTTTGTGAAATAGTCATTGCATCAAAAAGCTGCTCTTGCCGTTTACGCGGGGGCTACACTTTCGCGCAGGAGGTGAGGCTGTGCGTGTATTACTGGTGGAGGACGATGCTGAATTGGGGAGCGGTGTGAATGCGAGCCTGAAGCGCGAGCATTACGCGGTCGATTGGGTCACCGACGGCAGCGCTGCGTCGACCGCGTTGACGACGGGTACCTACGACCTTGTGATTCTTGATCTCGGGTTGCCGAAGTTGTCTGGCCTGCAGGTGCTCCGGCAATTGCGTGCGGGTAACGAGGTGCAGAAAAGTGTGCCGGTGCTGATCACGACCGCGATGGATTCGGTGACCGATCGCGTTGACGGGCTTGACGCTGGAGCTGATGATTACCTCGTCAAACCGTTCGCGCTGGATGAATTGCATGCCCGGGTTCGCGCGCTGATTCGTCGTCGCAACGCGGCCAGCAGCAACATGCTCACGCACGGTCGTTTGAGCTTTGACATCGCCTCAAGACAGGCCGCATCTGACGGCGTGCCGCTCGACTTGTCGGTACGTGAAGCGGGCATTCTTGAGATGCTCCTGCTGCGCGCCGGACGCGCTGTGACCAAAGAGCAATTGCTCGAGGGCCTTTGCGCGTGGGACAGCGATATTTCGCTCAACGCCATTGAGGTTTATGTGCATCGGTTGCGAAAAAAGCTGGAACCTGCCGACATTCGCGTGCGCACGTTTCGTGGCCTCGGTTACTGCATCGACAAAGCGCCCGCCGTCGCTACTTCCGCACCGCAATGAGCTTAGCGGCGCGGCTGATTGAATGGCTCCTCGCGCCACTGCTCTCAATCTGGCTGGTGAGCCTCGGCATCTCGTTCATGAGCGCACGGAACACCGTTGATGCAGTCCTCGATGATGGTTTGAACGCAGTGGCTACGACGCTTATTTCCGAGTGGCAACTGCGCGTTTCAAGCGACGCTGTTCAGCCCTTTCCGTCAGAAGCCGTGCGCCGCTGGATGAACGTCGCGCCGAAAACGCCAGTGTCGTTTTTGATCGTTGACGCCAGAGGCACGCCGCTCGCCGGCGACCCGGAATTGCAACCCTTTTTGCGCGAAAATGCGGATGGTGATCACCCGTTGGTTTCCGTCCCATCCCCAAGCGTGTCATCCGCAACGGGCTCAGCCACTCCGACGGCCGACGCTGCCGAGTTTCGCATCGTGGACGGATTTAATACGGTGATTGATGAGAATGTCGCGCGCTTTGTACGGCTGCGGTTTGATGCCGCAGGCGGCAGCTACACCGTCGGCGTCGCGCAGTCGCGCGAGCGGCAGGATGCGCTGTCGCGCGTGGTCACGCTGCACGAGGCGGTGACACAAACAGCCACGCTACTGGTGGCGTTTTATCTGCTCTGGTACGGCCTCACCTATGTCGCGCGCCCGATGAAAGTGCTCAAGATGCATCTCGACGCGCGCGGTCCGGACGATCTGCGTCCGCTTCCGGCGCAGCTTGCGCCCGAGGAAATCGCACCGCTCATCGCCTCGGTCAATTCGCTGATGCAGCGCCTGCAAACGTCGATCAACGCGCAGAAGCGTTTCATCGCAAACGCCGCGCATCAACTGCGCACGCCGGTTGCCGCGCTGCGTACGTTGAGCGAGCTTGCTGCGAGCATGCCGGACGGCATGGAACGCGAACAATCGATGAGCCGCCTGGTCGCCACCAGCGAGCGCGTGAGCCACCTTGCCGCTCAGCTTTTGACGCTCGTTCGCGCGGAAAGTGCGGGTACTACCAGCGTGAGCGTCGCTGTTGATTTGCGCGCGCTGTGCGAGACGGTCGCCCATGACGTGATACCGCATGCGCTGGAGCGCGAAATCGAGTTTTCGCTGGAAGGCGCGGAAGGCACGACAACCGTCACCGGCGACCCGACTTTAATCGGTGAATTGATTCGCAACCTGCTCGACAACGCGTTCAAATACACGCCACGTCGTGGCACCGTGATTCTCACTGTAGGGACGGACCCGGCGTCCATTTTGGTCGACGACTCGGGGCCTGG
>JAYWAQ010000208.1:0-2132 GCA_043782305.1 Burkholderiales bacterium | reverse complement strand
TGAAAGCTTATGCCTTTGTCGTTTTGAATTTCACGACGGTTTGCTTCTGTTCACCGAGCTTCTCGATGCCCAGCGTGATCACGTCGCCTGGTTTCAGGAACACCGGATTTGGCTTCTTGCCGAGGCCCACGCCGGGTGGCGTGCCGGTGGTGATGATGTCGCCCGGCTCCAGCGTCATGAGCATCGAGCAATAGGACACGATGGTTGCAACATCAAAAATCATGGTTTTGGTGCTGCCAGTTTGCATGCGCACGCCATTGACGTCGAGCCACATTCCGAGCTTGCCAGGATTGCCCACTTCATCGGCCGTGACGAGCCATGGTCCGATCGGGCCGAAAGTGTCAAAGCCTTTGCCCTTGTCCCAGGTCTGACCGCGCTCCATCTGAAACTCGCGCTCGGAGACGTCGTTAATCAGACAATAGCCAACGACGTGATTCATCGCATCCTTTTTGCTGACGTTCCTCGCCTGGGTACCGATCACGACGCCCAACTCAACTTCCCAGTCCGATTTCACCGAGTTCTTGGGCAGCATCACGTCATCATTCGGCCCGACGATGCAGCTCGTCCACTTGTTGAAAACGACCGGCTCTTTCGGGATCGGATTGCCCGTTTCCAGCGCGTGATCGGTGAAATTGAGCCCGATGGCGATGAATTTTTGTGGACGCGCAACGGGTGATCCGAGACGTGTTTTTGGCTTCACGAGCGGCAGCTTGGCCGGATTTATCTTCGCAATCTTCGCCAGCACTTTGGCGTTGAGATGCTCGCCATCCCAGTCGGAGATGAGGTCGACGACTGAGCGGGCGTTGCCCTCAGCGTCAATAATGCCCGGTTTTTCCTGGCCCGGTTTGCCGTAGCGGATGAGTTTCATGGGTTCGCTTTCTACTGGTTTATCAGAGTCTGGGAAGGAGGGTTAAATCGTGATGCCGCCGTCAATCATGTACGCGTTGCCTGTCGCAAAGGCCGATTCGTCGGAAGCGAGAAACACCACCGTCGGCGCGATCTCTTCAGCTTTCGCGAGGCGGCCCATGGGCTGCCGCGACACAAACATTTTGCGCGCTTCATCGATGTCGCCGAGCGCGGCCATGCGGTCATGCAAGGACGGCGTATCGACCGTGCCGGGGCAAACGCAGTTACAGCGAATGCCGCCTTTCACGTAGTCGGCCGCGACGCTCTTGGTCATGCCGATCACGGCCGCTTTGGTCGCGCCGTAGACAAAGCGGTTCGGGAGCCCCTTAACGCTTGAGCAGACGCTCGCCATGTTGATGATGGAGCCGCCACCATTGGCGATCATACGCGGCAACGCGGCCTGAATCACCTTGAACGGCGCGCGAACATTCAGGTTAAACGAGAACTCCCAGTCCTCATCGCCCGTCTCCATAATCGTGCCCTGATGCACAAAGCCAGCGCAGTTGAAAAGAACGTTGAGCGGCGGCATACCTTCCAGTGTGAACTTGATCTCCAGATCGTTCAACACGTCGAGCTTTTGGGTGATGATGCCGGGGTAGGCTTTCAGCGTTTCCAGCAGCTTCAAATTGACGTCGGTGGCATACACCGTCGCGCCCTCCGCCGCCATCGCAATCGCCGTCGCGCGGCCAATGCCCTGACCCGCCGCCGTGATCAGGCAAACCTTGCCTTTAAGACGCTCTCCCATGTGCTTCCTTTGCGCTGTGCGCTTTCGCTTTGTGTACCCTTGACCCATTATAGGAACGACGTAGCATTAGGATTCCCTCTCGTTCCGATCAGTCGCCCATGCTCACCGCTGCCCAACTCACCATTCGCCTGCACCCGAACGACGATGTCGTCATCGCCCGCGTGCAGCTCATCTCCGGCACGCAGTTGCAAAGTGACGGCATCACCGTTAAAGGCATGGTGCCGCCAGGTCACAAAATCGCGACCAGAGCCATTGCTCAAGGCGAACCAGTGCGCCGCTACAACCAGATCATCGGATTCGCGAGCAAAGCCATAGCGCCCGGCGAGCATGTGCATGTGAACAACCTCGCGATGGGCAACACGTTCGAGCGCGACTACGCTTTTGGTGTGGATGTGCGTCCGGTCACACCCGCGAATCCGCAAGCGACGTTCATGGGGATCAAGCGCGCTGACGGGCGCGTCGCCACGCGCAATTACATCGG
>JAYWAQ010000207.1:0-2136 GCA_043782305.1 Burkholderiales bacterium | reverse complement strand
GAGGAATGGGCCGTGTGTTCCAGTACGTGCTCAACCTTAGGGGCTGAGCGTGCGTTGACTTTGGCACTAATAGTGCTGGAAAGCGTGTTTGCAAGACCGTTGCCGATGCCAGTCTCGCCTGCGATTCGCGCTAGTCTTGCTCCGACGGCAACAAGAATTTCCGCATGCCTTTACCGTGGACGAGTACCGCCCCCCTTCATGAACAGCTTACAACTCGCGTATGTTATTGGTGGCGTGCGGAGCGCATGGCGTGCGCTGTCGCAAGCGTGGACGCCTGCGATGATCGATTTTGAGCGCGTCGACGCAACCACTGGCACAACCACATTGGTCTGGCAGATGATCTTGCGACGCATTCGTAAGCATTCACTCGCAACCAAGGAGCAACGGTAAACTGATTGCCAGCCCTTTGTCGTTGCTTTGAGCTCCTTCGAATGAACCGTTTTCTAATGAGGCTGGCAGCGTTTCGCCACCAGCTTGTATATTTGCCCCGGACATTTTCTTTGCTTCGAGCTGCGGCCGGATCGGATCTATTTTTCTGGGTTACTTTGCTGGTGATTCAAGGGCTGTTGCCTGCGGCGGTCGTGCTTTTGAGCAAGTCATTCGTTGACACGCTGACCGCAACGATCGGATCTTCGCAAGGTCGCGATACTGAGCTGTCTAATCTCTTAGCTATCGGCGGTGCGATTGCCGCGATCATGCTGGCAATAGAGGCTCTTCGTGTGGTGACGACTTGGTTGCGCGCGCGGCTAGCCGGTGTCGTGGAAGTTCAGGTGAGCGACCTGATTCACCAAAAATCAACGGAGGTCGACGTCGCTTTTTACGACACCGCTGAATATCATGATCACCTGCATCGCGCGCGCGACGAAGCGAGGCACAGACCCGTTGCATTGCTGGAAAACGCGTCGAGCCTTTTGCAAAATGGCATAACGCTCGTGGCCATGGCTGCGGTTTTGCTGCCGTACGGCGTTGTGATGCCCGCGGCACTGGTACTAAGCACTTTACCGGCGCTCTACATTGTCGTGCGGCATGCGGTTCGCGAGCATGATTGGCGTCAGCACGCAAGCCAAGCGGAGCGCCGCGCCAATTACCTAAGCTGGATGATGACCTCGGCTCACGCCGCCGCAGAAGTCCGACTTTTTGACTTAGGGGCCCGGTTCCGCAATAGCTATACAGCGGTGCGAACGCATCTGCGCGGAGAGCGCTTGCGGCTAGTAGCGCAGCAGGGATGGAGCGATTTTTGGGCAAGTCTGATGGCCTTTCTTGTGGCCGCAGGGTGCCTGGCATGGATGGGATGGCGGGCCGCAACGGGACTGGCGACGCTCGGCGATCTGGTGCTGTTTTATCAAGCCTTCAATCAGGGGCAGCGGCTCATGCGCACGCTGCTCGCAAATGTGGGGCAGGTCTACTACAACACGCTTTTTCTCGGCAATTTGTTCGAGTTCCTGGATTTGAAGGCCAGCGTAAAGGATCCACTGGTTGCAACCCCGCTTCCGCTAGCGAATGCGATGTCCGGCTCAGACGTAGGCGCAGTTGGCCTGACAGTCAAATTTGAGGCGGTGACGTTCGACTATCCGGGTACAACGTCTCGCGCGCTAGACGGTCTCGACCTCGAATTGCCAGCTGGCAAGATCACGGCGATCGTGGGAGCGAACGGCGCGGGGAAGAGCACGTTGGTCAAGCTGCTTTGCCGTTTTTACGACCCGCAATCGGGCCGCGTGCTATTGGGTGGCGTGGATGTACGTGAAGTTTCGCTTGAGTCGTTGCGTAGGCATGTGACGGTACTGTTTCAGGAGCCGGTTCGCTACCAGGCCACGGTCGCCGAAAATATTTCGCCGAGTACCGTTTTCGAACACGGAACCACTGATCGTGAACGCAACGCGGCGAAGGCCGCGGGTGCCGAAACGCTTATCGACGGCCTGCCGCACGGCATGGAAACGCAGCTCGGGCGATGGTTTGCTGATGGCGTCGAGCTTAGCGGTGGCCAATGGCAACGCGTCGCACTGGCTCGCGCGTTTGCGCGCGATGCGTCAGTCGTCGTGCTGGACGAGCCCACCAGCGCCATGGATTCATGGGCCGAGGCAGACTGGTTGGAGCGCTTCAGAGCGGTGGTCATGGGACGCACGGCACTCATCATCA